>JAHJDG010000105.1 GCA_018812265.1 bacterium
CAGCGGCAGCGCGCGGGCCAGCCGCATCGTGCGCGTGCATCGCCTGTGGGAAGCGTATCTCTCCGAATACATGCAGCTTCCCGCCGATCACGTCCACCGCGACGCCGACCAGATCGAGCATATTCTGACTCCCGAACTCGAAGCCAAACTCGAAGAAATCCTCGAAAGGCCCCGCGTGGATCCCCACGGCGAACCGATTCCCTACAGTACGGAGCGATCCGCATGAGCGCCGCCGGCTGGATCGTGCTCGCCGGTGTGCTCACCGGAGTCGCCTGTGGACTGGTCGGCAGTTTTCTCGTGCTCCGCCGCATGGCCATGCTCGGCGACGCCATCAGTCACGCCGTCTTGCCGGGAATCGCCGTCGCGTTTCTCATCACTCATTCACGGCAATCCGTGACCATGCTGATTGGCGCGGCGCTGGTCGGATTGCTCACTGTGTTCATCGTGGACGTCCTACAGCGGCGCGGACGCTTGCAGCACGACGCGTCCATCGGCGTAACCTTCACGTTTCTGTTCGCGCTGGGAGTGATCCTCATTTCCGTCTTCGGCCGCTACGTGGACCTCGATCAGGATTGCGTACTCTTCGGCGAGATCGCGTTCGTGCCGTGGGATACGTGGATGATCGGCGGAACCGACCTCGGCCCGCGCGCCGTCTGGTCACTGGGAGCCGCGCTGATCGTCAATATTCTCTTCATTCTGCTCTTCTATAAGGAACTCAAGATCATCTCCTTCGATCCCGTGCTCGCCCGCAGCCTGGGCGTGCCCGTGACCGCCATTCACTACGGTCTCATGGGCTGCGTCGCGCTCACCACCGTCGCCGCCTTCGAGAGCGTGGGAGCGATTCTGGTGGTGGCGATGCTGGTCGTTCCCGCCGCCGCCGCCTATTTGCTCTCCGAAAAACTGTGGCGGATGATTGCGCTCTCGGCTCTGATCGGCGGCGCGTCCGCGCTCTTGGGATTTTTCTCCGCCGCCGCGCTCGACGTCTCGATTTCCGGCATGATGGCCACGGCCGCGGGCGCGCTCTTCACCATGACTTTCACGTTTCATCTATTGCGCAAGCGCATGCGAACCCGCGAGATCGCGGAATCACCCACTGTGCAACATTCGTAGCCCATTCGAATGTCTTCGCTGAAAGTCTGGCTGCTGGCTTCCCGGCCCAAGACCCTCGTCGCGGCGATTGTTCCCGTCGTCGTCGGCGCGGCCTATGCCAGCCGGTTCACGCCGCTTGATCCCTTCATTGTCGCGTGCATCGCCGTCTCCGCTCTGTGTATTCAGATCGGCACGAACTTCGCCAACGACTACAGCGATCACCAGCGCGGCGCCGACGTCCTTCGCCAAGGCCCGACGCGAGTCACGCAATCGGGACTGGCGAAACCCGCGCACGTGAAACGCGCCGCCGTCATCGTTTTCGCTCTTGCCGTCCTGCTCGGTGTTCCCCTCGTCGTACGCGGCGGCTGGCCGATTCTCCTGATCGGCGTACTCGGTATTCTCTGCGGTTGGGCGTATACCGGCGGCCCGTTTCCTTTTGGCTATCGCGGACTGGGCGAGCTCTTCGTATTCCTGTTTTTCGGTCTGGCAGCCGTGATGGGAACCACCTACCTGCTCACACTCGAGTGGCATCCGCCGAGCGCACTCATCGCGATTCCTTCCGGCCTGCACGCGTCGGCGCTTCTCGCGGTGAACAATCTGCGCGATATCGAGTCCGACTGCGCGGCCGGCAAGCGAACTCTGGCCGTGATGATGGGTCACCGCTTCGCGCAGTGGGAATTTGCGTTGTTCTGTATTCTCCCCTTTGCCGTGCCGGTGGCGCTGTTCTTTCACGGATTCGCGAATCCGATTCTTCTGCCGCTGCTCAGTCTGCCGCTTCTGATCCTGCCCATCGGCATCGTCGTTTCGCGAAATGAACCGACTGCGCTGATTCGCGCGCTCGGAGCCACGGCCCGCCTGCAGCTCGTATTCGGCATTCTCTTCGCAGTGGGACTTGCCCTATGCGTCTTCTCCAAGTGAGATGTGCGAGGCGAGTTCTTCCCCTCGCCCGACCGATTTTCACCTCGCGCAGCGTCATCACCGTTCGCGAAACGATTATCGTAGCAATCCGCGATGAAGTGGGGCGGATCGGTGTCGGTGAGGTGGCTCCCCTGCCCGAGTTTGGCACGGAAACGCTTGATTCGGCCCGCTATGCACTGCAGCGCATCTCCGCTTATATGCCTCTTCCGCCCATGCCTGAAAAGCCGCGGGAGATGGGCCGTTGGCTGTCCAATGTCGAACTCGATTACCGTTCACTTCCCGCCACCTACTTCGGATTCCAATCGGCCTTGCTGGGTCTCCAGTGTCTGACGTTTGGCATGCCGCTCCACCGACTTTTCCCCGAAAAAGCTCGGCCAAGCGTGCCGGTTAACGCGCTGGTGAGCGGTTCCTCGTGGGAGACGATTCAGGACGCGGCCGGTTGCGCCGTGGAAGCGGGCTTCCGTACCTTGAAAATCAAGGTGGGCACGCGGTCCTTGACCGATGACGTGAATATTGTCGCACGACTTCGCCACGCCTTTCCCGACGTCCATCTGCGTTTGGACGCCAACGGCGCGTGGTCGGTGCCCGATGCCCGGCTCTTCTTGAAAGCCGTGGAACCCTTCGAGATCGAGTACATTGAGGACCCCGTCCAATCGGTCAGCGTGGATGCGCTGTGCGAACTCCGCCGCGCCTCGTCCGTCCCTATCGCGCTCGACGATGCCGCCCGCGACCTGACGCTGCTCCTGCCGCTGATGAGAAGACACTTGGTGGACGTGGTGGTGTTGAAGCCGGCCACGATCGGAGCCTACGATTTGATGATAGACCTGACGTTCGAAGCCCGCCGGTGCGGGATTGACGTGGTGTTCTCCAGTATGCTGGAATCTTCGGTTGGACTTTCCTATATTGTCAATCTGGCGGCGGTGCAGGGATCCCCAAAGCGCGCGCAGGGAGTGGGGACGGCGCTGCTGCTCGATGAGGATACCCTGATCCAGCCCCTGCGGCCCCTCGGACAAGACTTGGCTCTGCCGGACGTGCGCACCCTGCCGCAGACACTAACCGAAGATTTGCGCGCCGACTTGGGAATTGAATAAACCATGAGTCAACGCGATTGGTTCGATAAGAAAGCGGGTGGAAGTTCGTGGCGATTGCAGGACTGGGGGTACATGCTGCCCGATGACCAGTTCAACGCAAAAACTTCGTGCTTGGCCAGGCGCATTGCCGAGTGGGTGCCACACCGACGCACGCGAATCGGCCTCTGGGGTGCTAACAGCCTCGACTATCTGGCCGCGCTGTTCGCGATTCTTCGCAGCGGCAACGTGGCCGTTCCGATGAATACGCGCCTCACCGCCCGTGAACTTCTCCTGTTGGCCCGGCAGACGGATCTGAGCGGGATCTTCGTCGCTCGCGACTTTCCCAAGACGCTACGCGACGCCCTGTCGGCAATTCCCACCTTCTCGCTTGCGTCGCGGCCCGAAGATGAATCGGCTCCCGCCGGGTTGGTGCGCATCAAGGAACTCGGCGATAATGACGTGGCGGTTCTCATCAGTTCATCGGGCAGCACCGGCCAACCCAAGATCGTGCCGCTCACGCTCCGATCACTCATGCAGCACTCGCAAGCCGTTTGCTCGCACCTGCAAGTGACGTGGCGCGACACATGGGTCGTCTGTCTGCCGTTCTTTCACGTCGGCGGTCTGACCATTCCGTTTCGTTGTCTTGTTTCGGGAGCCTCGCTTCGGATCAGTCAAACCGCCGATCCCGAGGAGATCATCCGGCTCATTGATGACGAAGAGGCCACGCTGGTTTCGGTGGTGCCGACGATGTTCGAGCGAATGCTGAACCTTCGCGGCCTGCAGCCCTTTCCCAAGTCTCTGCGCGCGATTATCGTCGGCGGCGGACCGGTTCACGAGCGATTGCTCGCCCGCTGCGAGAAAGCCTATGCGACCTACGGCCTGACCGAAGCCGGCTCGATGATCACCTGTGCGCGGCCGGGCTGCGGCCCCAAGGAGCGGGCGACCGCCGGGCCGCCTCTGCCGGGAACCCACGTGCGGATCGTGAACGAGAAGGGTAAGGAAGTCGGCAAGGGACAGGCCGGCCGGATTGCCGTGCGCGGTCCCGGCATGGCGCGCGGATACATCGCCGATTCGGAATCGAACAAGGAAACGTTCGACTCGGGATGGATTCTGACCGAGGACTATGGCCGACTCGATGAAAACGGCTTTCTGCACGTCGAGGGTAGACTGGATGACCTGATGAAATCCGGCGGCGAAAGCGTCGCTCCCGCGGAAATCGAAAAAGCGCTCCTCGAGCATCCCCGCATTGCAGCGGCCGTGGTGATGTCCGTCACGAGCGAGGAGTGGGGACAATCCCCGGCGGCATTGATCGTTCTGAAACCCGGCCGGCCCTTGCAGAAGATTCATATCTACCAGTTTCTCGAAGGCAAACTTGCCCGCTACAAATTTCCCAAGACCATCGTCTTCACCGACAAACTTCCTTTGCTCGGCAACGGCAAGCCGGATCTGAAAGCCATTCGCCGAGTGCTCGAAGGAAAATAGAAACGCCACTTCGATGGCGGCGTATGATGGTCAACAGTCCCCGCATCCGGCGGGGACTGTTCACATTCTGGAATAACTCTTCCCCCCTTTGAAAAAGGGGGGAATCAAAGGGGGGTCTGAAGAAACATCGAAAATCCGAAAAGCGGAAAATCACGTATCGCTGCACTGAGTGCACAAATTTTTTTCGTAGCGCCGCATGGATATGCGCGAAAGGATTCACTCTCCCCGCCACCCCCCTCTGTCCCCCCTTATTCTAAGGGGGGAGGATAAGAAGAAATCCCTCATCTATACATACGTCTCAAGCGCCGCGCGGAAATCAGAAGGGATGTCCATCGAGCGATGCGTCTTCAGATCCGTGCAGACGTGAACGGTTGCCGCCGTGGCGCACGTCACGCCGGCCGCATCCTGCACTTCGTAGGCGAGGCGATAGGACGTGTTCCCGATTCGTTCCACACGGATCAGCAGCACCACGCGCTGTCCGGCGGTGAGTGGCTTCTCAAAGTCCGCTTCGAGATGGACAATGGGCAGGCTCATCGTCCGACGCTGAAACAGAACCGGCAGTCCGAAACCGATGTCTTCGAGCAGCGCCTCGTAGCCGATCATGCAGATGCGGATGATATTGGCCGAGTAGAGGACACCGGCCGCGTCGGTGTCGTGCAGGCCGACGGTGTAGGGATGATGAAAGAGACTGGACATGGCGTGAACGCGCTCCAATTTGCCGTGCTGAAAACGTAGCGATTCCTGCCGTCAGATGCAAACGAAAACGGGCCCGGGAGAAGCTCCCGAAGCCCGTTTTCTATGCGTCAAGGAGAGGTCAACGAAGAAGGAACAGCTTGCCGGTGGCGCTTGCGGTCGGGCTTTCCAAACGCACCAGATAGAGCCCACTGGCGGCGTCCACGCCGCGCGCATCCCGGCCGTCCCACGTCACGCTATACACACCGGCCTCCACCCGTGCCTGAAGCAGCGTTGCGACTTCCTGCCCGAGTACGTTATACAGCCGGAGCGAGATCGGCAGGGTCTGCGGGACGCTGTAGCGGATGATCGTCCGCGAATTGAACGGATTCGGGTAGTTGCCAAGCAACGCGAACTCGCGGGCCGTGGCGGGCGTACCCGGATCCAACGCATCGAGAGCCGGAGTGATGAGGATTCCCCACTCAAGGAGCACCCCGTCGTCCCCACCCGCCAGATCCTCAAGAGTCAGCGTCCACGCACCCTGAACGTCCAGTCCATTGAAGGCGGACAGCGGTTCCTCGGGGATGAACGACCCGTTGAACGGCGGCTGTCCGAAACGAACCGGGATCAAAGCCTCGTCGTCAAACGTGGTCATCTCGTAGTCCTCGCCGCTCCCGCCGTTTTGGTTCGTCAGCAGCACGGTCTGGCCGCCGGGACCCGTCACCGAGATCCGCAGATCGGCGACGTAGCTGTGAGTGAGGGAAACGAAGACGTCCAGATCGTTGATGATCCAACTTTCGTTCACCTGAAGCTGAACGGTGGTGGTGTCCAAATCTGCGATAGGCCAGTTGCCGGAAGCCGTATAGCTGTGCACGCCCGTCCACCGCAAGGAGAAGGGGACCGTTGTCTGCCCGCCCGTGGTCACCACCACGTTTGTAGCATGGCCCTCCATATAACCGTGGAGAAACGCCGTCATCGAGTACGTTCCGGTGGCTACCGAAGGGAACGCGAAATCGCCGGTGGCATCGGTTCTTCCCATCACCCAAAGTTCATTGATTCGCACCCGCGCGTAGGGCAGAGGAGTACCCTGAACGTCGCGGACCGATCCCGAAATGGCTCCTACGTCTCCCGGATAAAACCAAATGGCCAGTCCGCTCAGCGGCAGATGTCCCGTGGCATCGCAAGAGTATTCCAGAGCCGGTCCGTCGGCATCCGCCTGGATCCCGATGGTCGCCGAGAACCCGGCCGTCCCCTCCACCAGCCGGTCGTACTGGAATTTCATGCGGCCGTCAGCCCACAGAATCGCCTCGAACTTAAACGAAGCGTCGGTGTAGCCTTGCCGTCCTACCGAATCCCACTCGATCACGATGTGATCGGGAAACTGCTTATAGCCGATGGTCATGTTACCACCGGGATTGTATCCGCCGTTGTCGCAGTGGAGATCGTCCCAGTGCACACAAATCATCGGTGCCGGGACAATCTCGGTCGGCAGGCAATCGTTGAAGAATTCCGGACTGGTCGTATAGAATTGGATCATCCCGTTGGTTGTGATAACCACTGAGTCGTATGGCCCGCCGTAGAAAGGAAAAACGAAGCCCAGTGGAATAATCGCCGCGTCATCGTCGGGATTGGCGGTAAAATCCAGCCAGATGGCGTCTTCATCCCGACGGAGCTCCACCCAGGAGAAGGTGGCCGTGTCGCCGGATTGATTGTCCACGAAACGGTACGCGTAACCATCAGGTCCGCCTTGATTATCGAGGCCGTTATGGCCGCGATGGCGGACTTCTTTCTCAAGGTAGGAGCCGTCGGCTCGCGGTGATTTCAAAACGTCTTTCGGTCCGGCGGAAGCCACGGTGCAAAATGAGGTCAGAAGGGAAAGCGCAACGGCAAGAGTGACGAAATAGCGTAGAAACTTCAACGTAACCTCCCGTGACAGAAACGGTGAGTGATGATTCTGTGATGATTTCCAGACAAGGCCCTGCCCACCCATCAGTGGACAATCTACGGATGGGTCAACAAAAATTCAAGACCCACCGCCTGCTATAGGTTCCGGTAGAGCAGGTGCCCTGATTCGGTTCCCCTCACCGCAACTTCAATGCCGAGCAGGATTCCACCGGGAAACCCAGCAGGTTTCACAGACTGCTCTGTATCCCACTTAAAAAAAACGGCTCGTCGGATGACGAGTCGTCGTGCATTAGTTCCACGATTACAAATCATTACATAAGCGGTGGGGGTTCTTCAAAGATGTTCTCATAGAGTCTTTCATAATCGTCCGCACATCGCCGGTGGGTCAGATACGTGGAAGCTCTTGCCGATGCCGCCCGGCCGAATGCTACCCGCATCGGTTCGTCAAGAATGAGCCGTTCGAGGGCTGCCGCCAGCGATCCGACACTGCCAGACCGGAAAACCAACGATTCCAATCCGTTACGGGCGGCCTCAGAGTTCCCGCCTTCCGAGCTCACCACCGCCGGCAGTCCGTGCTGCATGGCTTGAATGAGTGCCAACGGCATTCCCTCGCTGCGAGAGGAAACGACGAAAATGTCAAGGCTCGACAGGAATCCCTCGTTTGGGTCAAGCGGGCCGATGAAATGCACTCGGTCAGCTACGTTCAGGCGTTGCGTGAGTCTTTCCAAAGACTTGCGGGTCGCTGAGTGACCTAAGACATCCCCGCCTGCTATCAGAAGAAGTAGCTTTAGGTTACGTCTTTCTAAACCGGCAAAGGCTCGGATGAGCAGATCGAAACCTTTGACGGGAGCAAAATAGCCAAGCCCGCCGATGACCAGTGAATCCAGCGGCAGTTTCAGTCGCTCGCGTGCGATAGCGGGTGTCATGATCTCGGCTGCAGGAGGCAAACCATTGTGAATAATCGCTATCTTTCGCCCAGAAACGCCGATCCGCACGAGAAGTTCCTTCGTCCTCTGGGCGGGAACGGCAATCCCGGCTGCCGTCCGCAAGGTCAGGAAATCGCCTATCGCGTGACGGAGGAGGAAGTACGTCTTGAGGCAAGGTCTCCCCACGGTCTGCGGCGAATAGCCGAATTGCTTCCACGAGCCGTGTACGGTAGCCACCCACGGCGGCCGACTCCTATCTAATACCTTACTACATATGAGATTTGTTACGGGAACGTGGGAATGAATCAGGTCCGGCTTCGCCTCATTGACTGCCTTCCTAAGACCCTCTGCCGCGACCCTTCGGAGGCTAAAACGGTTTTCCAGGTCAAGGTTTGAATCATTTGGTAATATGACATTTATACCTTCTTTCTTGATAGCGTCGCAGGTGTCACCGGGTCGGAAGATAAAAACGGACACGGAATGGCCACGCGCCTGCTGCTCCGAGGCCAACATCAGGCACATTCGCTCCGCACCTCCGAGATGCGGAGATGCCAACAAATGCAATATTTTCAAGATATGACCTCCATAAATCGGCGAAAAACCGCCCGCTCAGCCCGCGCTCCGTCCGCCCGCAGCCCAGCCCGCTCATCGCCTCCCAGAAACCTCACCAGACGGGCTCCCGCTTCCCGCAGAATCAGACCTGCGATCATCCATCGCCGAAGTGATTTCAATCCCTTGATTCCGTGGTGTTTGTGGAAGTATTTCAACGCGCTTCGGGCATTCTCCTGGCGGGATCGAAGATAGAACTGCGTCATTGAAGTTGCACGATAGTGCCGGATTTGGGCAGATTGAACGATGTGGATCTCGTATCCGGCTTCCTTCACCCGCCTGCACCAGTCCACTTCCTCCCAGAACAGGAAAAACCGAGGATCCAAATCCCCGATCTCCTTTCGGACCGACCCCTTAATAACCAGAGCGCTGCCCTCGACCTGATCCACCTCGTCAAGTTCATTCAGCTTGTGATCGCCATAAAAATAGGATGCGAAGAGCCACGAACGAGGGAACAGATAGGAAAGCCGCGTACACTCACTGAAAACGTCGAACGGCCGCGGGAAACGGCGGGCCGCCGGGTATGGATTATCTTGCCCGTCCACCATTCGCGGCCCCACAACACCCCACATCGGGTGGTCATCTAAGGCTGTGACCAGTCGCACGAGAGCTCCCGGCATCACCTCAGTGTCGGGATTCAGCAACATGAGATGGCGTCCCCGCGCGCGCGCCAAACCTAAATTGCAGCCCGCCGCAAAACCCAAGTTCTTGCCTGCGCGATGGATCTGAATATTCGGATAGCTGTTCTCGATCTCTTCGATGCAACCATCCGAGGAACCGTTGTCCACGACAATTGCCTCGAACGAGAGTTCGTTCCGTATTGTCTCTAATGAATTGAGACAACGGGGAAGGACCTCGCGCGAATTATGGCTGACGATAATGACGGAAATATCCATAAAGACGGCGGAAGTTATGGGGATCGTTGAATTCGGGCAAGCGCCTAAAGGTAGCGATTTCCTGCAATCTCTACAACATAATAGAACCTGATTGGGTGAAGGTGAGGGTTTATGTAAGCTGCCGGAACGTGGCAGACTTATTGCACTTTCGGCAGGGCCGGATTGGTGTCGGTCCCCTTTCCCCCACAGCATTTGCTCATGACCCTCGGACATTCACCATCCGCTTGTCGGGTGGACTCCGAAGAAACATGACCTTGATCTCATTTGTTGTCGCAATCCTCGGGAGATTTCCCCGACTTGCCGTTGTCGGCTTCCTATCAGCGGCCCTGACCGGGATGGCGACGAAATGAGGACGGATGTTTTTGCCCGGTTGCCGCTGGATAGCGCGAGTTCCGCTTGAACTCGATATGGCGTGGAACAGCAAAGGGAACGTCTCACACACCGGCGTGACGCGAGTTTGAGGAGTACGAACATTGCCAACGCTCGAACAGATTGCCTCGGAACTGGTTCTACTTTCCCCTGACGATAGCGCGTCCCGTCTCCATCTGGAGAAGATGCTGCGGGATTTGGCGCAGTCGGGCGACGCCCCGGAAGCCGTGCGGGAGCTGGCATGGCAGGCGATCGTGCTGGTACAAGGCCTCCTGCAGGCCAAAGATCCGGATGCGAATCTGCGCAAACTCAGCGCCTTGCTCGATCAAATGATCGCGGCTGAGGCCGAATCCGGCGGGGGGAACGGAGCCACCGCCAGCGCCTCCTCTTCATCCTCCGGCAGCGTCATTGACGACGGACTGGTGGCGGAGTTTCTTTCCAAGCAGGAATCCACGCTGACCGATTTCGAGGCCGACTGCCTGGCTCTCGAAAACGGGGACACGTCCCGTTTTCCCGCACTGAAACGTCAGATTCACACGTGGAAAGGCGAAGCCGGACTGCTCGGTTTCCACGATCTGTCTTCGGCTATGCATGGAATCGAGGAGGCTCTGGGCGAGCTGAAAAATCCCGATCCGGCCGCCGTTTCGGACACGCTGCTTGAACTGAAAGACCGGCTCGGCGAATACTTCACGGCGCGACGGGCGGGTGCGGAATTCTCTCTGGACGTTTCTGCCACTCTGGCCGCGCTGAATGCCATTCCTTCCGTCGCTGCCGTCGCCTCCGTTCCCGAACCCGTTTGCGTTGCCGAGTCTTCCCCTCCCGAGGAAACCCCCGCAGCGCCTTCGGTCGCCGGTCGCATCTTTGAGATGCCGGCTGAGATTGACATGGATCTCGTACAGGAGTTCCGGTCTGAATCGGTCGAGCATTTCCAGCAGGCCGAACTGGCGCTGATGGCGCTCGAAAACGATCCCGCGGATTCGGAATCGGTGAACACGGTGTTCCGGGCGTTCCATACGGTCAAGGGCGTGGCCGGTTTCGTGGGCGTTTCCTATATCACCGAGCTCGCCCACAAGGCCGAAACGTTTTTCGACCGCTTCCGCAAGGGCACGCTGACCATGCGCGGCACTCACACCGATCTGGCCTTTGAAGCGGTGGATATGCTGAAGCATCTGCTGGGCACGCTGAACGAAGCCATTAGCTCGGGACGATATGAAGTAACTCCGGCCTACGAACGTCTCATCCATCGCCTAGAACATCCGGAGGCTCTCGACGGCGGGAGCCGCGGAGGGGGAATCCGGGAAAAGGTCGGTGAGATTCTGCTTCGGGAAGGCAAGATCAGCCCCATCGACGTGGACACGGCTCTGGCCAAGCAACAGGAGGGCGACTCGCGGCCGGTGGGGGAGATTCTGGTGGAGCAACAGGCGGCCAAACCGGTGGACGTGGCTCATGCTCTGCGCTCGCAACAGCCGGCGGGTCGCGACCACGAACCGGAAGGCACCGTCAAAGTCTATACGTCTCGCCTCGACAATCTCATCAACATGGTCGGTGAGCTGGTCATTGCCCAGTCCATGGTCAGTCAAGACCCGCTCATTCAGAAAGCAACCAACCAGCGGCTCGTCCGCAACGTAGCGCAGCTCAACAAGATCACGCGCTCGCTGCAAGAGCTGAGTCTCTCGATGCGGATGGTGTCGGTCAAGTCCACCTTCCAGAAGATGGCGCGACTGGTGCGCGACCTCGCGCGCAAAGCGCATAAAGAGATCGCGTTCATCACCGAAGGCGAAGAGACCGAGCTCGATCGCAACATGGTTGAAGCCATCGCCGATCCGCTCGTGCACATGGTGCGAAACGCCGCCGATCATGGCATCGAATCGCCGGACGAACGTGAGCAAGCGGGCAAACCCCGGCAGGGACGGATTCTGCTTCGCGCCGCTCACGAGGGCGGATCGGTCATCATTACGCTCAGCGACGACGGACGCGGCCTGAACAAGCAGAAGATTCTGGTCAAAGCCGTCGAGCGCGAACTGGTCGAGCCGGGCGCTCAGCTCACCGATGCCGAGATTCACAAACTGCTTTTCATGCCCGGCTTCTCGACCGCCGACAAGGTGACGGACGTTTCGGGCCGCGGCGTCGGCATGGACGTGGTTCGCACGAACATCGAAGCCCTGCGCGGCACGGTCGAAATCCACTCGCAGGAGAACGCCGGTTCCGTCTTCAGCGTTCGGCTGCCGCTAACCCTGGCCATCATTGATGGAATGGTCGTTCGCGTCGGTTTCGATCGCTTCATTCTTCCCACCATTGCCATTACCGAGACCTTCCGCGCCGAGGAAAAGGACGTCTCCACGGTGCATGGGCAAGCGGAGCTGGTGATGCTGCGCGGCGATCTGATCCCCGTTGCCCGACTGCATCGTCTATTCGATATCCAAGACGGCGTTGCGAGTCTTACCGAGGGGATTCTGGTCGTCACCGAGAGCAAGGGACGCCGCATCGCCCTCTTGGTGGACGAGCTCCTCGGTCAGCAGCAAGTGGTGATTAAGAGTCTGGGAACGATCTTCGGCCGCGTGCAGGGAGTCAGCGGCGGCGCCATCATGGGAGACGGGCAGGTCAGCCTTATCCTCGATACCGAAGGTCTGATCCAGTTGAGCACAAACTGAGATGAAGAGAATATCTCAACAACCGGAGAGAAGCCGCCGCGCATGACACCCGCTCGATCCTCACCCCCGCCGTTGTTCCGGACGATCACGCTTACGGACAAGGACTTTAAGAGCGTCCGCGAGATCGTCTATGAACTGGCCGGAATCAACCTCCATGAAGGCAAGCGCGAGCTGGTGGTGGCGCGGCTCTCCAAACGGATCCGTCAACTCAACATGCGGAACGTGGGGGAGTACCTCAGCTACGTCCGCGAGCAGAACACGCAGGAAGAACTGGTGTCCATGCTCGACGCGCTGTCCACCAACCTGACCAGCTTCTGGCGTGAATCGCAGCATTTCGATTACGTGGCCGAGCACACGATCCCGTGGATCGTCGCCCGCACCGACCGGGATAAGGATTGGAAGGTCCGCCTGTGGAGTGCGGGATGCTCGTCGGGAGAAGAACCCTACGGCTTGGCCATGCTGCTGACTCACCGTCTGGAGCGGCCCAACCGGTATGACCTGAAAATTCTCGCCACCGATCTCTCCACGCGGGTTCTGGGGATCGCCCACAACGGTGTCTACACCGAGGAACGGGTCAAGCCCGTACCCCCCGACATCCGCCGCCGTTTCTTCCACGAGGTGAAGACGGCCTGGGGGAAAGAATATCGAGTTATGGACGAGGTAAAGGCGTTGGTTTCTTATGCGCGGCTGAATCTGATGGAAAGCTGGCCCATGAAAGGGCCAATGGACTTCATCTTCTGCCGCAACGTGATGATCTATTTCGACAAGTCCACGCAAGCCCGGCTGGTGACCCGGTTTTTCGAACTGCTGAGACCGGGGGGAACCCTGTTCATCGGACACTCCGAGAGCTTGACAGGCATTGAGCACAGGTTCCGCTACGTGCGGCCTACAATCTATGAGAAGCCATGACGGTTGACACGATGACCGGACGGCGCCTGGTGGTCGGAGTGGGCGATATGAAGCTCAGCACCCGAGCCGGCGACATCCTCGTGACCCACGCCCTCGGTTCGTGCATTGGCATCGCCATCTACGATCCGGTGGCGGTGGTGGGTGGACTTCTTCACTTCATGTTGCCCGATTCGTCGGTGAATCCGCAGCGATCCGTCGAGAACCCGTGGATGTTCGCCGACGTCGCGATTCCCCTTCTCTTCAAGAAGTCTTACGAACTCGGGGCGGATAAAAGGCGGATCGTCGTGAAGGTGGCCGGGGGAGCGCAGTTCCTCGATGACAAGGAATTCTTCGCCATCGGAAAGCGAAACCATACGATGATGAGAAAGATCTTCTGGCAGAACGGGATCCTCATCAAGGGAGAACAAGTGGGCGGAACGTCATCACGAACGATGTATCTGGAGATCGGCACCGGACGAGTATGGCTCACTACGGGCGGAAAGGAGACGCCGCTATGATCTCACTGGCTGAACTCTCGCGCGAGATAGATCATCTCGATCCGATTCCGGTTTCACAACCCCGTCTGGCGCAGGTGGTGGCGGACCCGACGGCCGACTTGCAGCAGATTGTCACGATCATTGAGTACGATCCGGCCCTCACGTCGAATACGCTGCGGATGGCTAATTCGGCCTATTTCTCGCCCGGCACCCGCGTCCATTCGGTCAAAGAAGCGGTACAGCGGCTGGGCGCTGGTCGGATTCTTCAACATGCCGTCGGACATGGCATCCGCGGCCGACTGATCGCGGCCTGCCCGGGATACGACCTCGTGGAGCATGAGCTGTGGAGGCATTCGGTGGCGGCGGCTCTGGCCGCGGAACAGCTTTCCTTGTATGCGAAAACCCGCATCCATCCCGTCGCCTTCACCGCCGCGCTCTTGCACGATATCGGCAAGTTTCTGCTCTCCCGGCACCTGACCGATGATCTCAAAGCGGAGATCACCGAACTGGAACAAAACGGCCGACTGCCCTACGTTGAGGCCGAACGGACGATCTTGGGATTCGATCATGCCCAAGTCGGCGGCGTGATCGCCCGCCGCTGGAATTTCCCCGACGTGTTGGTGGAAGCGATTGCCCATCATCACCATCCTCATCATCCGCATCTCGGCGACGGCGATCATACTGCGCTGGACGCGGTTCATATCGGCAATACCGTTGCCAAGATTATCGGGATCGGGATCGGATCGGAAGAAATGAACATGCTGGCCGACAGTCGTGCGGCCCGCGGGCTGGGACTCACGCCCACTACATTAGAGGCGTTATGCGCCGCCGTAGCGATCGAGCTGCCGGCGGTGGTCGCGTTATTCGAGGAAGAGGAACATGGCGTACAACATTCTGATCGTTGACGACTCGGCCGTAACCCGGGAAGTCCTGACCCGCACGATCCGGCTGAGCGGGATGCCCCTTGGGGAGGTGTATCACGCCGCCAACGGTGAAGAGGCCTTGCGCGTACTCGAGAAGAATTGGGCGGACATCATCTTCACCGATATCAATATGCCGGTCATGGACGGCTACCAACTGGTGGAGAGGCTGCATGAGCGCGACGACTGGGAGCGATTACCGGTTATCGTAGTGTCCACCGAGGGCAGCCGCAACCGCGTCGAGGAACTGCAGAAGATCGGCATCGCCGGCTACATCCGTAAGCCGTTCACGCCCGAACAGGTGGCTGAGATGATTCAGAAAGTCATGGGAGAAGCCTCCAATGCCTGACAGCCTGGAACAAGCCGTGGCCGACAGCACGATCCACGTACTGGAAACGTCCGCGTTCATGAGCGTTTGGCAATGGTCGGAGGAGGACGGCGACCTGCCGCCCCCCAATATTTCCGCCACCATGACGTTTGAAGGCGCGCGAACGGGACGGATCACGCTGCGCGTCGCATCCGACATTCTTCCCGCTCTCAGCCGCAACATGATGGGGGATTTCGACGAGGGCGAGGTCGCCGCCGAAACGGCGCAGGACGCGCTCCGCGAGACGCTCAATATGATCTGCGGCAACATGCTCACGGCATGGTATGGATCGGAACCGGTGTTCCATCTGCATCCACCCGAGATCGTTCTTCCCCCGGCGGAGGGGCAACCGGACGTCGAATCGAATCCCGACGTCAGCATGAAATTCTGCCTCGACAATACCCTCTGCATCGTCGAGGCGGCTATCGAGAGTGAAGTGGAGACGGCCGCCGCCGGTGCGGACGGGCCCGCCCATTCCCGAGAGGAATAAACGATGATCAAAGTGCTGGTGGTGGACGATTCGGCGCTCGTGCGCAAGGTGTTCTCGGAGGAGCTCTCTCGCGATCCGGAGATTCAGGTCGTGGGTACGGCTCCCGATCCCTACATCGCGCGCGATAAAATCGTGCAACTCGAGCCCGACGTGCTTACGCTCGACGTCGAGATGCCGCGCATGGACGGGCTGTCGTTCCTCCGCAAACTGATGAAGTACCACCCGATGCCGGTGATCGTGGTCAGTTCGCTGACTCCCAAAGGCGGCGACATGGCGATGGAGGCGCTGGAGATCGGCGCCATCGAAGTCATGTGCAAGCCCGGTGAAGCCTACACGGTCGGCGAGATGTCGCGCGATCTCATTCAGAAGATCAAAGCCGTGGCTTACATGCGGATGGATCGCCGGCCTTCGACAAACGGCGACGCGCCCGCACCCGTGCGAACCGCGCTCAGCAAGACGACCCTCAAGATCGTTGCGATCGGCGCGTCCACCGGCGGCACCGAAGCCTTGCGCGAAGTGCTGATTCGCTATCCGGTCAATGCACCGGCCACCGTTATCGTCCAGCACATGCCCGAGCAATTCACGCGAGCCTTTGCCGAGCGCTTGAACGGACTCTGTGCCATCGAGGTGAGGGAGGCTCGATCCGGAGATACGTTGCGGGCGGGTCTGGCGCTCATCGCCCCCGGAAATCAGCACATGGTGCTGCAAAGATCCGGCGCGGTCTATCAGGTTCTCGTCAAGGACGGCCCGCGCGTGCATCACCAGCGACCGGCGGTGGACGTGCTCTTTCGCTCGGTGGCGAGAATCGCCGGCCGCAACGCGGTGGGAGTGATTCTCACCGGCATGGGCGCGGACGGAGCCGAAGGACTTCTGGAAATGCGGCAGTCCGGCGCGCGAACTCTGGGACAAGATGAAGCCTCCTGCATCGTCTACGGAATGCCCAAGGAAGCCTACAACATGGGAGCGGTGGAGAAACAGACCACGATCGGTCGCATGACCGACGAAATCCTGGCGCTGGTGTAGACTTTTTCTCGATAACACGAATGTGAAGCGGCCCGATCCGATGGATCGGGCCGCTCTTGTTTGGCGGTGTCGCGCGGGTCGCGAACTATCTCAGGAAGACGACCTTCTTCGTTTCGGAGTGGCCGCGGGATCGGGCATGCAGGAAATAGAGGCCGGTGGCCATCTCGGGCGGAGCAACGAAGTGAATCTCCGGCGAGGAGAC
>JAHJDG010000106.1 GCA_018812265.1 bacterium
GAGCCAGGATCAAACTCTCCGTTGTATATCAACAAAGATTTGATTTGACTGAATTTCAAGGACCCTGACCGGACCCTTTCGGATCCGTCAGACACGCACGTTCTCCTTTGTCAAAGAACAAATAAAAGTGGATCAGGGGCTACGGTTCGCAGCCTCTGTATGCGATCCGCTTCTGTTTTAGCAGGTCTAATATATAGCACTTCGCCAAAATTGTCAAGCGGATTATGTCTTGCATGTTATCGTACTTATCCACGTCTAATTCGTTAAGATTAAATTAAATATGATCTTAATCAAAGATGCGCCCCCAGCGCCGAGAGGCATGACCTTTCGGAAGGAGGCCAAAGTACTGAGAATTGCAGGGCTTGCGCACAAGGGCAGGGTTTCGAGAAGTGCCGATACTGTGCCAGTTGGTCACGATACCGTTCGAACCACCTCCTGCACGATCGGCCATCGCTTGCTTTTCCCCCGAAGTGGCATAACTTAGGGGAATGATTCGATCCATCTTCATTATCTTCCTTTCGGCCGTTTCCGCGTTTGCGGTCGAGCCGCTTCAATGGCCGGCCACCCCCCGCGGGCTGGGTCTGGGAGGCGCGCTGGTCGCGCTGGCGGATGATCCTCAAACGGGAATCGTGAATCCGGCCGGCGTGCTGTTCCTCAAACGCATCGGCTACGACCTGTCCTTCGCAACGTCAACGGCAGACGAACCGGATCACTTCAGTACGACGTTCGTGAATCCGGGTACTGAGCAGGGTTCTTCGCTGGGAATGGGTTTTTGGACGCAGGGATTGAGCGAAAACCGTGACGCAGTTTACTATGTTCCTTACACGGGAACGGCGTGGAATCCGGCGGGTATCGCGTCACTGGGTCTGACGACACGGTTTCCCTATCTGAAGTCAGGTGTGGACAGCGTGGAATCGCGGTGGGAAGCGATCGGTGATCTCGCGCTTCTGAAAGCCTTCGGGCATCTCCGCTTCGGAGCCACCGTGGAGCGGACTTTCGGGGGCAGCAGTCTCGTTCCCCGGCTTCTTCATGCCGGGGCGGCGTTCAGCTCCTCGGGAATCACGTTCGCATATGAATGGCGAGGAGACGAGACGGCACGGAAATTCGATTTCCACTATGCTTCATCACACTGGGGAGCGGAGATTGACGCGGGCAAATACGCTTCCCTGCGCGCCGGTTACATCTCAGCCGAATTCACTCGTTTGGCTTTCGGTGCGGCGCTGGGACTGAAACCGGCCGGTTGGAGGACACAATTCACTTGGGAAGTACCCCCTTCAGGAACCGGTCCGACGCGCTGGAGCGTGGGGCTGGCGTACCGGTCATAATCCGGATCATAGAATGAAATCCGTATTCCTGCGCACGGCTCTCGTGGTCGCCCTCGCATTCATGCTGTGGCCCATCGGAATCGCTCGGGGAGCCGAGACGACTCCGCAGTGGGTGTATTTCCGTGACAAGGGAACGGCGACCGTGAATCTTGTGAAGGCTCTGGATCAAGCAGAAGAGGAACTGAGTCCGCGTTGTCGGGCGCGTCGCGAAAAAAGCATGTCCGTGCTTGCCGATGAGTTCGATCTGCCGGTGCACAGAGAGTATGTTCAGAGTGTCCGGCAAACCGGAGCGAAAGTCCGTACGGTCAGCAAGTGGCTGAATGCCGTCAGCATCGAAGCGACCGCAAATCAAATTGAAGCGATTGAACATTTGTCATTCGTGGGTCGCGTGGAACCGTTTCGTCTGCGGCGTACCGATAGGTTTGAACCTTCACCTTGTCCCGCTTCGCGGCTGGATGACCCCGATTACGGTCCTTCCTTTCGACAGAATGAGATCTGTCGCATTCCCGAATTGCACGCCCGCGGTCTCTCCGGACGGGGAGTGTTGATTTGCTTCCTCGACACCGGTTTCCTTCTGACTCACCGTGCGTTCGACAGTCTGAACGTCGCGGCTACCCGTGACTTCATTTTCGGAGATTCTGTCGTCCATGATGAAGTCGGACAGGACTCGGCAGGACAGCACGGTCATGGAACGGTGGTTCTTTCGGCGGCGGCCGGTTATCGCGACGGCTCGCTCATCGGCCCCGCTTATAGCGCGGACGTGCTGCTGGCAAAAACCGAGTGGACGGCGAGCGAGACGGCGGTTGAAGAAGATTACTTCGTGGCAGCTTTGGAGTGGGCGGACAGTCTGGGAACGGACATTGTGTCATCGAGTCTGGGATATCACGATTGGTACACGTTCGAGGACATGGACGGTCAGACGGCCGTGACGACTCAAGCGGTCAACGTGGCCGTGAGTCGCGGGATTCTGGTCGTCACCGCCGCCGGTAACTCGCGAGATAACGACTGGGGGCATATTATTGCACCGGCGGATGCGGATTCGATTCTGGCGACCGGCGCGGTGGATACGATGCTTGCTATCACGTGGTTTTCTTCGCCGGGACCGACGGCGGATGGACGGATCAAGCCCGACGTCTGCGCACTCGGCGAGTATGTGTACTCAGCCGATCCGGCCACGACGGACGGCTACTTCTGGGTCGGGGGAACGTCGCTCTCGACGCCGCTGGTCGCGGGAATCGCGGCCCTGATCCTGGAAGCTCATCCCAACTGGACGGCCCAGCAGGTGCGCACGGCGATGATGAGCACGGCTTCGCGGGCATCCGATCCCGACAACAACTTCGGCTGGGGAATCGTGGACGGCGTGGCCGCCGCCGACTACGTGTTCGACAGTGTCACAAATGGCGAGCCACCGGCGGTTCCGGCGGCTCTGGCGCTGCGAAGCTATCCCAATCCGGTGAACGGCAGGGTGACGTTGTCGCTCACCGTGCCGCATGCGATAACGGGTCGGATCGAGATCTATGATCTCCTCGGACGGCGAGTTTTTGCGTGGCCCGAGAATGAATGGCCAGCCGGCGAGCAACACTTGACACTCAACGTGAGCACACTTCCCAGCGGCGCGTATGTTGCGCGTTTTGCGTCGTTCCACGCATCCGCGGTCACCCGGATTGCCATCGTCAAGTAGTCCCGTTTCCGGAAGTGCGGGGTGGAGGAATCGGTTCCGGTCATCCGGGGACGGGTGCCTCGGCGAAGAAGCAACACGCGGGAGCGGATTGCCCAGTTTCCACTATGAAATTCCTCCATATCGCTCAATATCCGCGCCGTTGGTCCACAACGTTTTCCAGGGGATGGGTGCCTCGGCGAAGAAGCAACACGCGGGAGCGTGTTGGCTAGTTTTCTATTACAGATAGTCCTCTCGCATCCCGATTTCAGCCGGGCGAGGACGCCCGGCTCGGGCTTCTCAGGAACCGGATCTGTCAACGAGTTCCGTGTACGATCTGCACCATCGCGGCCACCACGCCATGCATGGACTCCGCATGCCCGTTGAGTTCTTCGGCAGCGGATGCACTTTCCTCGGCGTTGGCGGCCGTGGTCTGCGTAACCTCGCTCATTTGTTGGGTTCCGGCATTGACTTGTTCGATGCCATGCACCTGTTCATCGGATGCCACAGCCACTTCCTGCGTCAGCGCGGTCACCTTGTCGCTGGATTGCACCACCACATCCAAGGCATTTTTCAGATCGTCAACCACCTTCACTCCATCGGCGACACGCTTCACGTTTTCCTCGACCAGTTCTCCCGTAGTGCGCGCCGCCTCGGCCGCGCGGAGCGCGAGATTGCGCACTTCTTCGGCAACGACGGCAAAACCCTTTCCGGCCTCGCCGGCGCGAGCGGCTTCAACCGCTGCATTGAGTGCGAGCAAATTGGTTTGGAAGGCAATCTCATCAATGCTCTTCAGGACACGAGAGGTCTGATCCGATGCGCCGCGGATCGCCTGCATGGCGCGTTCCATCTCACACGCACCTTCGGCCGATTGCAATGTGAGGCGACGAGATTCTCCGGCCAGTTGGGCGGCGCTCTTCATATTGTCCGCATTTCGTCGCGTGGTTGACATAATGGTTTCGAGCGAGGAAGACGTTTCCTCAATGGCGGCGGCTTGCCGGTTCGCTCCGTCGGCCAGAGTGGAACTACTCTGCGAGATTTGACGCGCCGCGTTGGTAACCTGCTCGGCGGATTGGGAGAGGTCCAGTGCGGACCGCTCAATTGGTCGGCTGAAACGCCGGCCGACATAGAAACCGAGGGTAATGTTCAAGAGGAGGAACACCACGGCCAGCCCCCCCATCCAGCGCTCCATTGTTAACACTTCAGCGGCTGCCTCGCTACGCTTTACCTGTACCACTACCGACCAGTTCATACCGGGGAAACCCAATGCGCCGACCAGATGTCGGTAGCCGACGGCGTAGGATACGCCGCCATCCCGTGGATTATCCAGGTAGCCGGAACCGCTTTTACCTTCAACAGCCGCCTGAACGACTTCATATCCGGCACGACCCGGAGTTTCCTTCAGGATAACGGCCGGATCGTGCTTCACATCGTTGGAGCCCGTCCGGATCGGAGCATAGTCTACGATCACCCGGCCCTCTCCATCCAGCGCCAGGAACTCCGCCGTATTGAAACCCGCGGTTTTGAGTTCCTGATAGGCAGCAACGAAGAAGGCTTCTACAAAATCGAAGTTGAAGCGGTTGCTCCAATAGGCGATCACTTTTCCGGCATCATCGTAGACGGGAGCCGAGAATCCGAGGGCCATACCGCTACTGGATGGATACGCCCGCTGCACATCGCGGTCCACCATCACGTCCTCGATGAAGGTGCCATCGGAGACGTCATTTCCCTTTGCGGTGAACGGCATGCGGGAGGTGAACTGCTTCTGGGCGCAGGCTCGAAACCAGGGGGAATAGGAGTAGTCCTGGCCATAGATGAAGTTTGAATTCACCGGTTTGCCGTCCCGGTCGCGAGAGTTGACTGCGATCACTTTGCCCTGGGTGTCCACGAGAATCGTCAGATAGTACAGATCATAGGTATCCACAAACTGATTCATGGCCGATACGATGTCGTTTCCTTCACCCGGCTTATACCATAGGGACCGATCCCGTACTATGCGATTGAAACCGAATGCCTGAACGTCGCCGTACCGCTCAAAGAGATTGCGGTCAATCTTGTCCGCGATGTTGAAGGCAACGTTTTCGAACTGGGCCGCAGTTTTCTTCTCGCTGACTTTGGCTGCCTGATAAGCGATCAGGGCGAATACCGCCATGGGAATCAATCCAAAAGCGAGGAAATACCCTGTCAACTTCTTGGCCATACCCATCTGATGAGACACTTAGACCTCCGATATCCAAGGATTTGGTCACCTGTGATCACTCCATACCGATGTAACCCGCACTGATGTCCCCTATTTGCCTGAGCTCGTGGGTACAATTGGCGTAGGGCATTTTTGCAAAGCGAATGCCACATTACGTTGTAATCCCGCGACATCCATGCAGAAAACGATGCCGACTAATTCATATATTCATAACATAAATACTTATCACGCCAGAAGTGGCCTTATTCGACAGACCTCGATTCGATTCTCGATCAGACTTATCTCGATTCCGTGGTACAGACTCGGCAAGAGTGCGATATAGCAGACACACTCTCGACATACCCGGAATCCAATCTTCAATAGAAGAGGAGACGAGAACGAGAAACGGGCGCAGCATGCTGCGCCCTACCTTAGAATCCTTTTCGCGGGCGGATCTGGTCCGCCTTAGAAGGCGAATCAAATCGGCGTCTATTGGCTTGAATCCTTCCCTTATCTGACATAGCTCCTCGTATGCGAAGTCGCTTTTTGCCGCAAGGTCTGTGGCCGCTGTGGGCGGCGGGATTCGTCTCCACCGTGGGGGACTCGCTGCATCAGGTGGCGATCATGTGGCTGATCTACGAGCTCACCGGCTCGAAACTGGCCACCGGATTGATCGGCATGGCCCAGTATCTTCCGGCGGTCTTCTTCGGAGTATTCGCCGGAGCGCTGGTGGACCGGTGGAATCGCAAGCGGGTGATGATCGTGGCCGACGCCGCGCGAGTGCTGCTGGTGGCGCTGATTCCGACTCTCTATCTGCTGGGCCAGATGACGGGTCTCGTGCTCGGACTGCTGGCTTTCTCGGTTGCCCTGTTCACGACGACGTTCTATCCCGCCCGCGAGTCCATCGTTCCTCAGATCGTGGAACGCGCGGAGCTGACGCGCGCCAGCTCGGTTTTGCAGGGATCGTATGGATTCGCCTACTTCACGGGCCCCGTTTTGGCGGCGGTTCTGCTGCCGTGGGCGAAGCTCAGCGGACTTTTCTACGCCGATGCTCTCAGTTATCTGGTATCGCTTGGTTTTCTGTTGATTCTGAGACCGCGCCCGTCCACCGATAATGGATTCCCCGCGATCCACACGTTGTATTCCGTGCGCGAGGGATTGACCTATGCCGGGAAGAGCGGACTGATTCGCGGACTTCTGCTGGTCACCGCCGTGGATAATCTCTTCATCATGGGTCCGGCGCTGGTGGGTACGCCACTCTACGTGCGACTGCACCTCGGGCTGGGGGCGCAGGCGTTCGCGGCGACGCAGGGCGCGTTTGCGCTCGGCATGGTGATTGGAAGTCTGCTGGCTCATCGCTACGCATCCCGTCTGCCGCGCGGGCGACTGCTCCTGTGGGCGATCATCTACGACGGAATCACGTTCGTTCCGTTTCTGTTCACGTCCTCGCTCACGCCCTGTCTGATCGTGTGGCTCATCCACAGCATCGGCGTTCCGTTCATTCTCGTTCCCCGCACTACACTCGTTCAAACGGAAGTGCCCGAACGATTTCAGGGCCGCGTCTTCAGTCTCGTTAATCTCACCGTGGTGGGCTTCACCGCGATCAGTTGCGGGCTGACCGGTCTGGCCGCCGAGATCATGCCATCGCACTGGCTGTTTGCGATCATTGGAGTGAGCGCGACCGTCGTCGGCGGAGCGGGTTGGCTTTTCCGCGATTTACGTCGGGCCCGCTGATTTTTTCGGATTCCGGGAAGATTCTGGACGCCCGCTCGGCGTTGTACGGAACGATAAGTCAACCCATCGGTGCACGGTGTGCAGAATGACAAACAGGGACATTCCGGCCGGGCTATGCACGGCGGGACACTATCGCGCATATCCATGCGGCGCTACGACAACTGTCGTACAGCAGTGCGGCGCTACGACAACTGGCGCACAGCAGTGCAGCGCTACGATAATTCGCTTACAGCAGTGCGGCGCTTCGGGAGAATCCAGCGCACTGCCGTGCGGCACTACCCAAGATTTCATCCTTCATCCTTCATTGAGGGCTGCTTGCGGATTTTCTGCAGATACTCGCCGATTTTCTGATTTCCTCCCGACAGCTCGTATGCCTCGGATACTTTCCGCTCGGCTTCGCCCAGATCTCCTCTCACGCGAGCCAACATCCCCAGTCCGAGCGTTCCCTCCACTTTACGTCCCGATTGTTCCCCCAGCACTACAAAAAAAGACTGCGCCGCGGTTGACAGAGTGGAATCGCGGTTCAAGAGTGTGCGGAAGACTCCTTCGGCTCGCTCGAATTGCCCGGCACACACGAGCAGTCCGCCAATGGCAAGACGGGGAACGTCGGACTGCGGATTCAGGATCACGGCCAGCTGATACATTTGATGGGCGTTGTCCAGATCGCCCAGTTCGAGGAACCGACCCGCTGCCTGAAGAAACGGGCGGAAGTCAATGAGCTTGGCTTCCCAGGACGTTACGATGGAATCGGCAAAAACGACTCCGGCCACGGCGGTCGCCTCACGTTTGGCATTTGCCCAATCGCGTTGCGATGCATAGCATACGGCCAGCGCCCGGCGATAGCGGACGTTGGGCGACACCTTCACGGCCTCTGTGTAGCATTGTGCGACTTTGTCGAGCTTATTCCGCCGGCCCCAATACGCCGCCAGATAGTCCCATCCGGTGGCGCTTTTATCACGGTCGAGATGAAGCAGATTCTCGAATCGGGCAATCGAGCGCGTCTCCGACGCCTGAACCCCCAGCCACGGCAGAGTCTGCACACAGAGCCAGAACGCGAACACGGCTACCATGACTCGCGCAAATCGCCGGTGCGCAGAAATCTCCGTCCAAAAGAACAGCAGTGCAAAGGGAATTGCACAGAGCAATGCCGCTCCGATGTCCCAGTCACGGGCCATTCCGAGCTGGGGATTGTGCATGAAATAGGCTGCGAGCGGTACACCAGCAGCCAGTGTCAGTATTGCAGGTTCCGGCCGTGCCGTCGGCTGCGCGAATCTGTGCAGGATCCATCCGCCAATCAGAATTCCGATTGCCGGGCCTATCACCAGCGCAAGTCCGTTGGCAAGATCCAGCAGATGAGTAAGCGAGAGTGCGGCATAGCTCCAATCGGGACGAGGCCAAAGCGGGAGCAGAATATCGGTACCCTTGTACCATCCGGAGAACACATACACCAGAGCCGCGATTCCTAAGAGGGCGGCGACAGCGGACGTCACGAGTTTCACCGAAGGCGTCCGCCGCGTAATACCCCACCACGTGTACGCGGCGATCGCCGGGAGAAACGTTACGGCAATGAGATGAAAGAATGGTGCTGCCAGTCCCAGAATCGGTACGGCAACATTGAATTTCCCCCGTCGCAAGCCGGTTAACATGAGTGCGAATCCCACACTCATCATGGCAATCATGACGGCGTAGAGTTCGGCATATCCGAAGAATTGGGCGATTCCTCCCCACTGGAAACCGATCAGCAACACTACCGGTATTCCGACTTGCAGAGACCGCCCCACCCGCAGCCAGGCGAAGACGGTCACGGCTCCGGCGAGGGCTGCACTCACCGCGAAGACAAGTTCGGGACCGATCCCTCCTCCCGACTTCCACCACGTATACAGAAGATCATAGAGTGCGAGGGTCAGCGGACCACGGCGGTGCCAGAACGGGACGCTGCCTTCGCCCAGTTCATTGATCCAGAGTTGTCCGTCGCCGAGAACGGGGGCGGCGGCTCGGAAGAGGTAGAATATCACACCGAAGAGGGCGGCGATCAGAACGTCATTCAGGACGGATGACGAGGCGGGCGGGGAAGCAGGATCAAGGAACGCGGAGGATTTTCGCCTCGTGATGATCCCTGCGGCGGCGAGGAGACCGGCGGCAATGAATCCTGACTTTGCCGCCCACGAGTAGTAGGACAGGAAGTGAAATCCCCAAGTTCGCGCTTGAGGAAAAAACTGGCCGAGGAGAATCCCCACTCCCAGAAGAGCGCAGGCTGTCGCAAACGCCCATTGGGCCGTTTGCGAAGCGCGTTTATTCATGACATCTTCGGGTACTCGGGACATGGGTCAAGGCGCTTTATGCATGCCGGAAGGCGGCATTTTTTCGTTGGTCTTGGTGCGCGTTTAAGGCGCACCGGATGTGAGGAAAAACGAACGGAAACGCGCATTTCTTTCACCAAGAATACGCTTTCGATAGTTTTATAAGCGTTTTGGAGATGCTGGGTGTCGCTATTCCTCGCGAATATGTCACAGTAAATGCAGCATTCTCACACAATAATGGGCGATATTTTGCGCGGAGAAACTTGGCACAGGTGTTGTAGCATAAAAATGCAGCATGTATCATACGATAACACATTTCTCCACCACGCCATTTGGCATAGATAAGTTATCATGAATCGCTCTGAAACACTCTTAGTTGGTCCCTCCTGTCCAATCCGGGACAATTATGAACTGGTGCTGCGGCGACGCAGCGTTCCCGTCACTATCGCGGGGGACTTCCTGACGGCCCAGGTTCTGTTCGGTCGCAACTCATTCCAAGCAGTGATTATCGCCGAGCCAAGCCCTTCCGGTGAGGTGGACGAATTCGTCCGCGCCGTTCACGACATGGCACCGCGAGTTCCCGTGCTCTTTGCGGGCCACGCCAGCCCCGACCGGATCGCGATCTTAATCCGTCAATGGGAAGTGGTCGTAATTCCCCCGGGAATATCCACCGATGCTCTGGATAGTCTGCTGTTTCCCACGAACGACGCGGGAGGCGGAATCAGCTATTCCGCGGTCCATCCTCCGCGCTCCCGGACGATCAGCGTGCCGCGCAAAACCTACAGTCTGGATTTCAAGGAAGCCAAGATGGAGTTTGAAATCGAGTTTATCACCCGGATATTGGAGCGCGAACGAGGAAACGTGTCGCGCGCGGCCCGCACGGTGGGAATGGCGCGACGAAATCTCCAACTCAAGATCCGTATTTACAAGATAGACATGTCGCGGATTCGCAGCGACGAGGTCGAGGAAGTGTAGGACGATCGTCACCGTTCCGGCCGGGCTATGCGCGGCGGGATGCTCGCCACCGGAAGAGATGGGGAGCGCTTAACCCGGCTCGGCGAGTTTCATTCTTTATTTCCCCCCCTTCCGTCCCCCCACAAAGTGGGGGGAGAACGCAATTCGACTTTCAGCCCTTCAGCTTTTCTCCGATCCGGAGGCAGCCCCAGCGCCTCCGGTTTTTTTCAGCCAATAGAGTCCCCCCGCCAGAAGCAGAACCGCGATTAGAAAAATATGCCATGGCAAATAGTTTTGGGAGTCCGGCGCAAGCCACGGCAGATTCATGAATACATCCGGATACCGCTGAACCAGATAAGCCAGGCCGTTATTCATGGCGTGAGCGAGCATGGCGGGGAAAATGGAACCCGACCACACGGCTATGATCCCCAGAACTCCTCCCAGAACGACCGTCGGCAGCAGCCGGTAGAGATCGAGATGAAGCGCGCCGAACGCCAATGCGGAGATGACAATCGCTCCGGCGGTTCCGAATCGCGGGAGGAGCGAACGAAGCACCAATCCCCGCGCGAGAATCTCCTCGCAGATTCCGGGCAGTCCGGCCAGGAGAAGCAATCCGGCGACGGGCGCAAGCTGATTGAGTTCGGTAAAAAACTTCTCGAACCGTTCGATGAGTTCACTCGGAAAGGGCAGGACGACGTTCATGAGTGCGGATAACTGGATGGTGAACAACCACGCCCCGAACATCGCTACCACGGTGGCCAGCCACGCCGCGGGACGAGGGAGATTCATCGCCAATGCCCGGCGGATATTGTAGCCGCCCCGCTGAAGAACCGCCAGCGGGATCAGAAGTACGATTGCCTGATTCACGAGGATGCTCCCGGTGACTCCCCATTTCTGCGTCAGTCCACCGAGATAGAACAGGGCCAGCACTTCCACGGCCACAATGAGCAGCGCGGTGGCGGGCGTGGGCTGCGGCGTGCGCGGCAGTCCGGCGCGACGGCGAAAGGGCGACCATTTCACGTCTTCGGCGTGACGGAACAGCACGGATTCCTGCCGGAACTGGTCGGTCGCCCACCACAGCGCGACGGCGGCGAGTATCGAAGTCGTGCCCAAGGCGATCAACATCTCCAGCCACAGGTAGTTCCCCATCATGAACTCCTTAATGAGCAATGAGACGTTCACGATGGGAACGGCCGCCAATACCGGAGTGATTTCCATTCCCGGAATGAGCGATACCATGGCCGGCAGAATCACCAGAGTATAGACCGGAGTGAGCAGGCTCTGCCCTTCCTTGTAGTTGCGGGCTCCGGTGGCGATAGCCATGCAGACCGCAGCGAAGAGCACCGCCATCGGCAAGATCAGCAGCAGCGACAGCGTCAGCGAAACCGGCGAGATCGCGAAGCGCGGCATGGCTTCGGCCGCGGCTGAGCCGAGTTGGCTGAGTCCGAAGGCGGCCGTGACGCCCATACTGACGAGATTCAGCACCGCCGTGAGAATGGCGATCAGCGCGACCGCCAGGAACTTTCCGTACACGATCTCCCCGCGGCTCGCCGGAGACACCAACAAAGTCTCCAACGTCCCCCGCTCTTTCTCGCCGGCGGTCAGATCCACCGCCGGATAGAACGCCCCCATCATGGTCATGAGGATGAGCATGTATCCGAGAATCCGTCCCAGCCAATCGCCTTGCCGCTGCTCGGCGGTGGCGAGGTTCTCGCTCTGGATCGTAAAGGGCCGCAGCAGGCTTGTGTCGGCCGTCAGGTCCGACAGCCGCGCGGCCACGATGCCATCCTTCCAGCTTTCCAACACCCGCTCGACCCGGTTGCGAGCCAGTTCGGACAGCTCGCGACTGCCATTGAAATACATGCTGACCTGCGAGCCTCTCCCCGCCTGAATCGTCTCCTCGAATCCCACCGGGAAATCGAGCGCAGCCTCCAGATCGCCCTCCCGGATTCGCAGTTGCCAGTTGGCCGTATCCACGACGGCCACTCCCTTCAGCGTATCGAGCACGGCTCCCAAGTGTGGCACGTGATCCCGGCCAAGCACGACCACGCGAATCTCCTTCTTCTCCATCCGTGCCAGCTGGAGAACCGTAATCTGGATGATTCCCACCAGCAAGAGTGGATAGAGAATGATCGGCAGGAACACCATGATAAACAGGGTTCGCCGATCACGGAGAACGTCGCGGAGTTCTTTGTGGAAGATGGTACGGACAAGACGGGCGCGCATGGGAGGACTCCGGTGCTGCGGTCGGGGGGGATGAGGGATTGACGGGATGGGGAATCCCAGTCAGGCCAATTTACGCAAACTTCTTCGGCCTGTCAATCCCCGGCCGGTCTTTCCATGCCCAGACGGGCTGCCGCATCGGCGACTATCTGGCGATGATCGAAGGCCACGTCGGCGGGGAGACTCGCAAGCGGAAACCAGCGGGCATCGGTCACGTCGTCGCCGGCCCGGAGTTCACCATCCGCCTCGCCCAAGTAGACGACCGACAGCGTGTGAAACCGTGGGTCCCGGCCCGGCTCGGAATAGACTCCGAGCAGGGATAATGCGGTGGCCCGGAGTCCGGTTTCTTCCGAGAGTTCACGCCGGGCGGCTGCCTCAGCCGATTCTCCATAGTCAATGAATCCGCCGGGCAGTGCCCAGCCTTCGGGCGGAGCGCCGCGACGGATCAGCAAGACGCGACCCTCACGAATGAGAACGACATCGGTGGTCGGAAACGGATTGCGGTAGGTTTCGACCACCGTTCCGCAGCGGGGACAACTCTTTTCCAGAATCATGGACGGTTTTCCTCCGGCTCTCATGTGCAGAGAGAAACATGACCGGACAGGGTGGCTGGCCGGTCATGATCCTCATCCTCTTTTGTTTCCCCCCTTCCGTCCCCCCACAAAGTGGGGGGAAAGGAAAGCGCATATCCATGCGGCGCTACGGGGAATTAAGTTTCAATGCTTGCTTCTACGTCGTGGCTTGCAGATAGCGATCCTTGGCTTCGAGAATCTTCAGTTTCATGTATTCGATTTCGAGACGCAGCTGCACCATCCCCTCGATAATCCGATTCTGAATCTGCTGCAACGTTCCCCGCCAGCCACTCTCGTAGCGCACGGGTTCGACCGACCCTATGTTGATACGGAAATCGAATGAATTGGGAACCGCCGGGGGGGCGGGGAGCTCATGGACTTCAATATCGGGAAGATCCTCGATATCAATCTCGATCTGGCGCAGCTCGTCCTCCAAATTCTCGAGATTGAGATCCTCCAGATTAATGGTCAGGTCCTTGCCGTTCTCATCACAGAAGATTCGGATACTGCCCGGAAGAATTGAGCCGAGGTCTTGTTCGCCCAGCTTGACTTTGATCGTTCTCGGCAGTTTATCGCGGCGGATGAAGAAATCCACCTCGTCTCCCACCTCGTGCTTGCGGATCGCTTTTCGCACGTCGCCTTCGTCCTCGGTCTCCATGTCTCCGATCTTGGTGATTACGTCTCCGGCTTTTAGACCCGCCTTCTCGGCGGGGGAGTCCTTGACAACTTCGGAGATCAGAACGCCTTTTTCGACCTCGAAATACTTTGACAATCCCTCCGATAGACTCTGGGTGACGATTCCGGCGAAGGCACCCTTCTCGCCGCTGACTTGGCTCCATGCCCAGAGCGGATATCCCGGGATCATAGCCATAGACTTGGCCTTGGCTTTGGCTTTCGCTTTCGCTTCGCTCTTGGCAACCTTTTTCATTGCGCCATATGTTTCGGATATATCGTCGTAGCACGTGGATTTATCGGCCAGCTCAACCTTCTCGGTCTTCTCCTTCCCGCCCCGGAGATACACGAGATCAATCATGTCCCCCGGTTTGTATTTGGCCAGTTGCACGCGGAGTTCGGCGGGGCCGGTGACCCCGGCTTTGTTGATCCTGACGATGATGTCATTCTCGCGCAGGCCGATTTTCTCGGCGGGAGACTTGGAGGTCACATCGGTCACCAAGACGCCCGAACCCGGTCCTTTCAGACCGTAGTCGGTTGCGATATCCGAGGTAACCTCGGCAGGTACGATTCCCAGAAATGCTTTGGCCTCTTTTTCTCCGGCCACTGCGGGTCCGAAAACCGACATGAACAATATGCCCAGAAGGACCAGCATCAAACCAGCTCGCTGAATCATCTATCCTCCGAATCTGTCAGAATGTGATTCTCTCTTGGCAGTGAGACATCGCGGATGTTTCTGCGAAAACACCCGACGACAACGTCGGCTGAATTCTATTTGCGTTCGCCCAGTTTGATCTTGATCGCGCGGGCGCTGCGGTCGCGATAGACGTGGAAATCCACCTCGTCGCCGATTTCGTGCTTGCGAATAACGCGGCGGACGTCGCCGGGGTCTTCTACTTCGCGGTCGCCGATTTTGGTGATCACGTCGCCTGCTTTCAATCCGGCCTTCTCAGCAGGCGAGTCCTTAACCACTTCCGAAATCAGGGCACCTTCTTCCACTCCGAAGTAGCCGGCCAATCCCTCTGACAGATCCTGCGTGACGATGCCGGCGAAGGCAACGTTTTCCTTGGCATCCTCAATCTCCCACTCCCAAGGCGCACCCTTCATGACGATCCGAGGAGGACCCTCGAAGTGGAATCCCTTTCCTTTCTTCAGGCAATCCCAGTCCTTCTTATGGAAGATCGAGCAGACTTCGGAGGTCTTGCTCAGCTCAACTTGGACCATCTTCTCCTTGCCGCCCCGCAGGTAGATCAGATCTACTTTCTCGCCGGGCTTGTACTTGGCAAGTTGCGTTCGCAGTTCCTCGGGTCCGGTGAGGATGGCCTGGTTGATCTTGACAATGACATCGTTTTCCCGCAGGCCGATTTTCTCGGCGGGAGAATCCGAGACTACATCCTCCACGACCACACCCGTACCCGGTCCTGAAAGCCCATAGTCGGCGGCAAAATCCGAGGTTACCTCGGCCGGCACAATGCCGAGAAATGCTTTGGTTTTCTTCTCGCCGGCCGAGGCGGGCACAACAGCGCTCCCAAAGAGCACGGCCAGAAGAACTGTAAATAAACAAGCTCGTCGGATCATATTACCCCTCCAAGGGTGTGGTTCTGATTGCCGCTTCAAGAGCTTGCCGGGAATCGTCCATATAATTGTTACGATTGAGGCAAGCCACGGTTCCCGGCATGTAAAAAAGCTGCCATTCGGTTCAGAATGAGCATTGCGAGAATGCCGAAAAAAGCCTATACTCTGGCATTCGTCAGCCGACCGCAAGGAACCCCCTTATGTCTCCAACGCCGTGGAAAACAGCAATTACCGACACTTCAGAAGGCAGATTGGTCGTTCGTGGAGTCGAGATCAGCGACGCGATCGAGTATCTGAGCTTCGGTGCAATGGTCTATCTACTCTGGAAAGGTCAGCCCCCCTCAGCCGGCGCCGCCCGGGTCATGGATGCGATTCTGGTCTCATCCGTGGATCACGGCACGACGGCTCCCTCCCCTTTGGCAGCCCGGGTAGTTATGAGCGGCGGCAACCCGCTGAATGCGGCAGTGGCGGCAGGTGTGCTGGCTATCGGAGACTCGCATGGGGGAGCCATTGAAGCCTGCGCCAAGCTCTATCAGGCGTGGCTAATGACCAGCGATGAGATTCCCGACGTGGCCCGACTGGCCCCACTGATTGTCGAGGAATTCCAGCAAAAACAAATACGTGTGCCCGGATATGGTCATCGGGTGTATCAGCGCGATCCCCGCACACTCAAATTAATAGAGATCGCTGAGCGGGAAAAGTTGCGGGGTCGGGCAGTGGATTTGGCTCTGGCCATCCAGGATGAACTCGAAAAGCGCTCCGGCGGCAAGCCTCTTCCGCTGAACGTGGATGGAGCGATTGCGGCGCTTATGTCCGATTTGGGATTCGACTGGAAACTCGGCAAGGGATTCTTCATCCTCAGCCGGACGGCCGGGCTGATTGCACAGGCAAATGAGGAGCGCAGTCGTGAAAAGCCCATGCGATCTTTCGGCCAGAGCGCCCCGGAGTATGACGGCCCACGGGACGTGAAATTGGATTGACTTGCACAGCGTATCGCTCCAATCCGGCTTTCCTGAGGTTGTCTGGCGGGAGCGGCTGCCTGAGCTACCATTCTTTCGGTTCACTGGAGGGTTCCCTGCGAAGGGGAACCCTCCGATTCCATGATTTTGAATCATGCCGACTGAGAATATCACGGAAGCCATACGAATATTTATCGGAAACCGCGCCGATTTCTACCGCACGATTCTGTCGCGGATTCCTGACCCACAGCTTCGCGAACATCTGCGAGCCGCCGTGGAGAAGTGGCTGGAAACCGGGGGAATGCCGCAGGTTCAGATTCCCGGCTTGGCGGTGGACGATGAATTGATCGGAGGACTCCTCCTACGGGATATCTTCAAGAAACCCCGCTACGGTTTTGCACTGGCGCGGACGGCGATCTCTTTTGAGGAGGCCCTTGCCCGTGCGGAACAGGTCGAGGAGGCGGGTCTATTATTTTTTGGAACGCTGTCCGAAAATGCAGCCGACCGGCGGGGAGAGTATGAGCCGTTTGTGGAAGCACATCGCGGTTGTATGGCCAGTCTCCTTCGATTGAATGACTCGGTTCGTTACCGGAAACTGCCCTTGCCGGGAAACATATGAAGCGGGCGCGATGTTTGCGCTGTCGGATGACGATATCTCCTATGGTCGAAGTCCGGCAACAGAGAGCGTCCGCGTATGGGCGAACCTTCATCAGAACATCGGGTTCGGTTGGTCAGCAAAGGCTACAACACTTGGAAAATGCAGGTGTTGTTTACCCGTCCCGATCTCTCAGCCAGTGAGATATCGGAGCGCCTTCGCGAGGTCAAGCGGGAGCTTGCGAACCAGTTCGGTGTTCCGGACCATCTTCTCGAATACAGCGGGCTATTGGGACGTCAAGAGACGCGCAACGGACTGCTTGTCCAGTTGCTGATCACCAAGCAGGACGTCCCGGCCAATGCACCCCGGTTCCGGACGTTGCCGCTTCAGGCACCCGACGGGACAACGTACTCCGACATGCGGCTGGTGGCCGATCTACATCCCTACGATGAGTGGGATCATCCTCTGACCCGGTCGGTGGTTGAGGCCCGGCTGGTGGCGGCCGGATTCGGTCTTTCCTGGGTGGATTGGACGGTGATTGACCAGGTGATCCTGAATATGCATGAGACGGGCAAGCCGGTAACCGAACTCGAGATTGCCCGTGGAGTGTTGCCGGGAACCGGACTATCCTCCCGCTTGACGTATGGAGTTCGCCGGGATCAAGACCGGTTCTTGGAGTCGGCCTGGCTCGGAGTCCGACCCGTTCTGGCGGGCGAGTTCATTGTCGAGGCATCCGCATCCACTTCGGGCCATCAATGGGGTCGCAACGTCTACGGACGAGAGATTGCTCCACGGCCGGGACAGAGTATCCGGCTCGAGGCCGGCGACGGTACGGTGCTATCGCTTCGCGGGCAACAGATCGCGGCGCGACATGACGGTCTACTGGTATTCGAACGGTACGGCCGGGACAAGCGGCAGAAGGACGCGTACGATCTGATTCCGGTGAAGCTCGTCGCTCGCGTTCTTCCCATGAAGAGTCTCGCGGCATCGGAACTCGGTGATCTTGTTCTCGGGGAGGGCACGGCCATCTTCGGATCGCTGCCGGCCGGTACGCGGATCCGCACGACCTCTTCCCTTTACATCGAAGGCGACGTCGAGCGGGACTGCCACCTCCAGTGCGGGGGGTCCCTGCGAATCACCGGCTACCTCCGGAAAGCCACGGTTGTATCTGCGAACCACGTCTGCATCCACGGTGAAGTGTGCGAATCGAATATCGCGACGGCCCTCACACTGCACGTAGATGACAAGATCACGGACAGCGTCGTTCGCGCTTCGGACGTCATTACGGGCGAGATCGTGGGTGGTGACGTGGAAGCGCTCCGCCAGCCGCCGCTTCATCGCACCGACGATACCGGCAGCATGGCGGCGGCCATCCGCATCAATCTTCGGAAATTTTTCGAGAATCGGCAGGTCGCGGGGCGGGAAGCGCTGGATGATCTGCGTCGCACGGTGTCTCAGATCGTGGACATCTTCGGATCGGAGATCGCGCTGCAGGCCAGCGAGGGGACCGAGCAGCGGCTGCTCTTGAAGTGGATCCGCGGGCAGAAAGCGGCCGGGGGCGGCAACTACACCCATGCGGAAGTGCAGGAATTCCGAGAAGTCCTCGAGCTGATTCCGATGATCCGGGAGCAGTTGGCCTCCATCGGCATGGAGCTGCGCGACGTGACGTCACAGCTCCAAGAAATGACGCCGGACGGCGATTCCACATAGAACTCTTCCCCGCCCGACGGCGCTTGGCCGAAGCGCCATCCCCTGTATAACACTCCTCTATTGCACAATTCCTGATTGTCTCTTGTTGAAAGTGAGATACGAGATTCGATGCATCGTGTCCTAACGGCGCTGGCCGTCACAATCGCCTTCGTCGCCTCGGCAGCCACGTCAACGTCCGCCGCCAGTGAGCGTTCCTTGGGGAACGTGGCGGTGAACGTTCTGCGATCCGACCTCAGCGGAGCCGATCTCCGTCTCCAACCCCCGCCGAACGACGCGCGCTCCTCCGAAAACAGCCCGCTCGATGAAACGACTTCCATCTGGTCGTCGGGCGGAATCTTGTGGGCCGTTCCCACGGGAACGGATTGCGTGATCGTCACCACCACGGCCATCGGTTGGCGCTCGGTTGCCCGCGAGGAAATCCCCGACAGCGTGTGGGAGAGCACGCTGGCCGATCCTCTGCCGCTCGTTCGCGTTTCCTCGGTGATGATCCTGCGGGAGATGCCGCTGATTTCGCTCGCGTTCAATCCGCTCCAGCCCACGGAAGACGGTTCCACGCTTCGCCGATGCGAGGACGTGGCGGTCGAACTCCACTATTCCGGCGCGGCGCGGTCCCCGGATACGCGACGGTTGTCCGCTGAGTTTTACGCTTTGGCACGGCCCATGGTCGAGAATCTCGACGAAGTGTCGCCTGAGCCGGAAGCGAAGCCCGAGTCCTATCTCATCATCACCAATCCCACCTACACGACCCAGCTCACCACGTTCGTCAACTGGAAGCGGGCGCGAGGGCACACGGTGACGGTACGCACGACGGCTCAGACCGGTTCGACCAATCAGCAGATCAGGACGTTTCTTCAGACGGCCTATAATACGTGGGCAGAGCCCCCCGTGTATGTGCTGCTGGTGGGCGACGTGGACAATCCCAGTCCGCTGGCTTCCTGGCTGGTTCCCGGGAGCTATCATCCTTTGATTGCATCGGATCATCCCTACGCCCTGCTCGACGGCGAGGACTACCTTCCCGACGTCTTCGTGGGCCGATTCTCGATAGATCAAGGAAGCGAGGCGCAGACGGTCGTTAACAAGTGCATCGCCTATGAGCGCGATCCTCATCAACCGCAGGGGGACTGGCGACGGCGGATGATGATCGTGGGGGTGCGAAGCACTCCGGGATATTATCAGACGTACAATTCCGCGTGGCCCACACTTCAATGGATCGGACGCCAGTTCACGGAAGTCGCGGGGTACAACCAGATTTGCACCGTTCCTTTCCCGGGCAGTTCCAGCGGCACCATCAGCCAATGGATAAATTCCGGCGTCAGTTTCGTGGCCTATCGCGGATTCGGCTCACCTTCCGACTGGACGTACCCATCCTACACGGTCTCCGACGTGCAGACTCTGAGCAATGGGGCGATGCTGCCGGTCGTCGCCAGCATTGTCTGCGGCGGGGGAGCGTTTGAGAGCACGGTGGATCCGTGTTTTGGCGAGGCCTGGCTGAGGGCGGGATCACCTTCTCAACCCAAAGGCGCGATCGGCTTCATCGGGCCTTCGGAACTCGACACAAAAACCCGGTGGAACAACACGATCGTCGCCGGAATCTATGAGGGAATTCTGTTCGAAGACGTGCCGACACTGAGCGCGGCCATGCTGCGCGGCAAGCTGGAACTGATCCGGCAATTCCCGAACAACGTGGACGTGATGGAAGCCGACGCCGATCGTTCGGTTTCCTTCTATTTCCATTGCTACAACCTCCTCGGCGATCCGGGATTGACCTTCTACGTCGGCGACGTGCGATCCTTGTCCGCCACCCTGCCTCCGAGTCTCCCTCTGGGAGCGCCATCGCTGACTCTGACAATCAACCACGCGAGCGGTCCGTTGGCGGGGGCATGGGGCACGGTAGTCCGCAGCGACACTGCGTTCAGCCGTGCCGTCAGCGATTCCAATGGCCGTCTCACGCTGCGGTTGCCCCAAGACGTCGGCGGCCCGCTCCAAGTTACGGTTACCAAGCCGCGTTTCGCAACTGTGCAGAGCGCGCTCACCCTGGGAACCGCGACGTCATCGGTGGGTTCGCATTCAACTACACTGTGCGATGACGGCCATTGCGGCTCGAACGGCAACGGCGACGGGCGAGCCAATCCGGGCGAGGCGCTGAGTCTGGGTATGGTTGTGCGAAACTACGGCACGGCTTCCTTCGGCGGCGGGTGGCTGAACCTCGCGGCGGTGTCAGGTCCACTGACCGTAATCACGTCTCAACAGAGCTTGCCGGTGTTGTCCCCTCAAGCTCAGTCGGACACGTTGTGGTTCGTCGTTCCGGTGATCCCGGGAGCGAATGACGGAACCATAGGCCGTCTCGAATGGTCGGTCACACCGGGCGGTTTCGTCTGGCAGACGGAAACGGAGATCTACGCGCCGCGACTACTTGCCTCGGCGGTCCGGACCAATGGAATCGAAGGGAATCCACCTCCCCTGAGCAGTCCTGAGGTTTCCATTCAACTGGCGAATCACGGCCGAACCGAGCAGCCCGCCTTTACGGCCACACTCCGCTCACAGGAAGGCCGGGTCATCGTCTTAGACAGTATCGCCCAGTATGCGGCAATTCCCGCGGGAGCGAGCACGTGGCCGGTTGCGGGCGGATTCACGATCGCGGTAGGGAGTTTCTACCCCGGCGACCGGGCCAACACCGTCATTTCCTCCGCGAGTCCGTCGCGCACCGAACCGATCTCGTTCGCGCTGCCCATCGGCAATCTTACCGGTGATGATCCGACGCATCCCGATGACTACGGCTATCGCGCGTTTCAGAGCGGCGACACCGCCTACTCAGAGGCCCCTCCCTACGCGTGGGTGGAAATCCGTCCTTCGCTGGGCGGCTCGGGCACGATCCTTTCCCTGCCCGACACGGATGATGGACGCGACACCACGCGGACGATTTCACTTCCGTTCGGATTTCGCTTCTACGGCCACCTCTATCAGCAGATTTCCGTCTGTTCTAACGGTTTCATCGCATTCGGACCGACAACCGAGAGCTACTTCCGCAACTACGCCTTGCCCGCGATTGCTTCGCCGGACAAGATGGTCTGTGTGTTCTGGGACGACTTGATGGTTCCTCCGACCGGCGCCATCTGTACGTACCACGACGCGAACAGCGGCCGGTTCATCATCGAATGGAGCGGACTGCGCAATCAATACGGACTTGGGCAACCCGAGTCCTTTCAACTCATGCTGTTTGACACGGCCTGTTGGGCGACGCGCACGGGGGACGGCGAACTCCTGATGCAATACAAGGAGTTCAGCAACGTGGACGCGTGGGACAATTACTCCACCGTGGGCATCCAAGACCGCGATCTTGGACACGCGCTGCAAATCACCTACGCGGGTCACAACGAGCCCGGCGTGTCCACGATAAGATCGCAACAGTCCATTCTGTTCACGACCGGACGACCGGATTCGCTGGCCTATTTGAGCTTCGCGGGCAATTTCGCAGACGATGACCAAGAGGGCGGATCCCACGGCAACGGCGACGGAATCGCTCAGAACGGCGAGACGGTGGAGCTTTCGATCCGCCTTCGCAATACGGGTCGCACCGCTTCCCCCTCCGTTCCGGCCACGGTACGATCGCTGGACCCGCTCGCAACGCTGCTCGATTCCACGACGGTCATTCCGCCGATTGCGCCCGGGGGGATCGGCCTTAGCGAACCCTTTATCGCTTATCTCTCCGGCACCACGCCGAACGGTCACGTGGTAAATTTCCTCATGCAACTTGATGCGGAGGTGACGCCCTGCGTGGTCTTGCCTTCGTTGGCCGTATCAAGCCCGTTTTTGGTGGTGCTACCGCCGTTTCTCGACGATGACGCGACTCCTCCCAGCAACGGCAACGGAAACGGCGAATTGAATCCGAACGAAACCGTCGAGTTGACGGTTCGATCCACCAATTTCGGCGACCACGCTGCGGCGGGGGTGCGAGCCACGCTTCGGAGCACGGATGGCCGCAGCACCGTTCTCGATTCGACGGCCTATATCGGAGAAATCCCCGGCGACTCAACGCGGAGCGGAGATGCGCCGCTGGTCGTGCGGGTGAATCCGGGAGTGGGGGCCGGACAGCGAGTGGCCTTCCTCATCGCCGTACGGGACACGTTCGGAAACGAAATGACTTTGAGCCACACCTATACGGTCGTATGGCCGTCGCTCACGGCGGGCGGCGTGCGCGTGAACGATTCTCCTCCCTATGGCGACGGCGACGGTCGCTTACAACCGGGCGAGTCGGGAATGCTCTATCCTCGCGTCCGGAACGAGGGGAGCGGCACCGCGACCAACGTGACGGTGCGCTTTTCGATCGAGGACTCGTCCATTACTCTTTCCGATTCGGTCGCCATGATCGGGACGATTCCGCCGGGCGCTTCGCAAGAGCCTTTTCAAGGCGTGGTTATCGTCGTTGATGAGCAAGGGACCGAGCCCCGCACGGCTTGCATGGTTTTGAATATCGCCGCCGATGGAGGGATTCAAGTCCAGGCGGAAGCGTACCTCGTCATTGGAGACGTGCTTTTCTTCGACGACTTCGAGACGGATCTGAACTACTGGTCGGTATTCGGCACGGCGGGTTTGTGGATTCTACAGTCTTGGGATCAGCATTCCCCGCGTCATGCCTTCTATTGCGGTCAGAGCGGAACCCGGCGGTATCCACCGGGTGCCGACGCCTATCTTCGATCTCCCACCTTCTCCTTTTCGGGATCGGGGACGCTCCTTTTCCACACTCGATACCGCTTGTTTCCTCCGGCCGACGTGGCCACGGTTCAGCTGCAAACGGGTCCCACGACCTATCACCTGCTTGCTCAATTCACGGGTTTCAGCACAGGATGGGAAGAGCGTCGCTACTCACTTGCGGGCCTTCCGGCCAGCGAGTCCGCGCGCGTGCGGTTCCGCTTCGTTTCCGACTGGATGGATCAAGACGAAGGATGGTACGTGGACGACGTGATTGTCGTGGATCATGAAGCGTCGGTTGATGAGCAGGACGGAATCGCCTTGCCGACCGTGTGCGAACTCGAGGCTACCTGTCCCAATCCGTTTAATGATCGGGCGCTGATCCGCTATCGGATTGCCAAGCCCGGGCTCGTTCGCCTCACGCTCTATGACATTCAAGGACGGCAGGTAGCGAAGCTCATGGAGGAGAACAAGGAGCCGGGCAGCTATCAACTGGCCTGGCACCCCATCGGTCTGGCGTCTGGAATCTATTTAATAGAGTTACAGGCCGGTGGCAGCCACCTTGTTGGAAAGGTCGTTTACCTCAAATAGAGATCGGATCCGTCCGAAAATAGGTCGGGAAACGCGAGCGTTGAACAGGCTCGCGTTTCTTTTTTGTTCGGAAATGAACAAAAAACTGGGCGAAGGGATTGTTTACCACTACCCGATTAACAATAGCCACTATGATTAGTATGGGTTATTTGCGCCAACTCGAAACTACTAAATATATCCTCATGTTATTGCTGGAAGAAATCCCACATATTACGCTTGCATTCGCGGACAATTTAGATTAACTTCTTCCGTGTCGAGATGTTCCCCGTCGGTATCGCCCTAAGTTCTCGGAGAGACCAAACTGTGTTCACGGAGTTCGCTCCATCCACCAAGCAAACCTACTCGGCAGCGACACTGGCCGGAGCCCTTGCGCATGAGCTCAACAACCCCATGCAAGGGATTTTGTCGCTGCTGTCGGTGCTGAACCGGGAATGCGAGGACCCGCAAGCTTGTCGCGTTCGCGTCGGTCAGATTCGGAGCGGACTGGCCCGATTGAAAAGAATCGTGGAGAGTTTCTCGGTCGCCTATGAGAATCTCCCGCGCGAGCCGGAGCGGATCACGGTAGGGGACTTCCACGAGCGGCTGGCGCTGGCCATGTCCGAGCGTCAGCTCCGTGCAAATGGAACATCTTACAGACGTCCCGAGGCTTCGTTCTATTGCCTTTGGCCGGAAGTCGTTCGATTGGTGAGCGACGCGTTCTCGCTGCCGACGCCCACCGACGGCCTGATCCACGTCGAGAACGAAGCCGAGCCCGAATGGGTATGTATCATATGCAAACGAGACCGGGATTCCCGAACCGGCGAATCCGAATGGCGATCCTTGAATGAGCGGGGTTCGTTCTCGGGTCTGGCGGTTTTGATTGACGAGATCGTTCGCATGAGTCAAGGAACGGTGGACTTTCAATTCCACGATGCGTCTCTGGATGGGATTCGCTTGCGCTTCCGAACCGATCTGAAGTAGTGTGTGAGGAGTTGAGCAATGATGGACAGGCACAGCATACTCTTGGTGGATGATGATCCGTTGGTTCTGGCCGGATTTCGTGAGATCCTGAGTCGAGAGGGATATGACGTTACGGCAGTGATCTCCGGGCATGAAGCCATCGAGCGACTGGAACGGCAGCCGTATGACGTCGTTCTCACGGACCTGCTCATGCCTCGCGTGAGCGGACTCGACGTTCTCCGGTGTACACGAGAGAAACATCCGGAGTGCATGGTGATCGTGGTGACGGGATACGCTTCGGTACGGTCAGCCGTGGAAGCTCTCCGACTGGGAGCGCACGACTACCTGATCAAGCCC
>JAHJDG010000107.1 GCA_018812265.1 bacterium
AGGTAGCGATATTTCAGGCGCAACTCTTCGCTGGCCTTGGATGCCTCATCGAGCTGAAACGGCAGCGGTGGGCAGCGGTTAAGGATTTCGAGACCGGTGAGTTTGACCTCGATCTCTCCGGTGGGCATATCGGGATTGACCATCCCCTCAGGCCGCGCCTGAACCACGCCATCGGCTTCGATAACCCATTCGGCGTGAAGCTGGTGGGATAGCTCAGCCACTTCGGGAGCCTCTTCGGGATGCACAACGAGCTGGGTCTTGCCGTAGCGGTCGCGCAAGTCCACGAACAGGAGGCCGCCGAGGTCGCGCCGTCGCGCAACCCAGCCTTGAAGGTGAACGGTCTTTCCGACGTCGGTCTTGCGGAGCTGGCCGCAGGTGTGGGTTCTGGGTCTCATAACAGGAGGCGAGGTTTCAAGGGGATTTCGGACACGATACGGCACCGCCGGAGAGCGGTGCCGTGGAATCTGCCCGCCGGTCGGGCAGACAAAATATGGTGATTTCGACCGTTAAAATCAAGGCATCGGCTGATTTCCGATCAACGCTTCCGGCTGGCGGCCGGGAGCTCGTAGGGTGAGCCATAGTTAAGGGGATCCAGCTCGGCCAAACGTCCGGCCATGGTCTGATTGAGCGGATGTTCGACGTCGTTGTCGTGTACCCAATCGTACCAGCGAACCAGTCCGGCAAACTCCTCGGAGGTCGCCTTCGCCTGCAGACGAGCCAAACGATTCCGGAACTGCGCGGCGGTTTCATCGCTGCCCTTCAGTTTGGTCAGAGCCGTGGCAAGGTCGGAGGACATGGTTCGACATAGGCTGGCGTACTGCGAGTGGAAAACTACGAGGACGCTGTCCCAGTAGGGGCGGGTTTCCTCGGGAACAACCGGATTGGTGGCCGCCGCATAGAGATTTCCGAAGGCCGGGACAGCCTCGGTGGTCAGGCGGGTCAGGCTTGCGAAGTCCGTTTCCAGGGATTGCAGAATGCTGGTGCGGGACACGCCCTCGTATCCCATCGCGTGGGAGCGGGCGATCTGCGCGGACTGGGACGCCACCGAGCGCGTCTCTTCCGTGCAGAGCGTTGCCAGCTCGCCAACCACCGCGCGGAGCGGAGTATCAAGGCTGGGCCGGGTCCGCTCGGCGAAAGCCATCACCGGCATCCGGTCGGTCATGCCGAATGCCCGAATCTTGACTTCCGAACCTCTGATAACGAGGGGGGCGACGTTATTCACGACCAAATGGAAGCGGGGTTCCACGCCGTCGTTGCCCGGCCTCCGCTGCGGGGCACGCTTGAGAAGTTCGAGTGACCACGCGATCAGCGCATCGCCCTGTCCGACAGCGGTCTCGAAAGCGGACTGCGAAGCGTGCCGGACAATCTGCTCGGATTGCGGATCGTCGGGTTCGAGAGAGGCTCTTTCCCATGCCTGAGTATAGGCGGCCACTGCGCGAATGTATTCGGGCACGGCCTTATCGTAGGGAGTCGTTCGAGCGAGTTCGGAGGACGCAAGCGCCGAGCGGAAGCCTTCGGCCAGCAACGCATCTCCGAGCCGCACGCGGAGATCGCCGATCGCCACAAACGCTTGATCGGCCATGCCGGGATCGGTGATGGCCACGTCCAGATAGGCCTGATCGAGTTGATCGGCCTGACGGAGCGCAGTCTTGGTAACAGGCAGATCGGGCGCGGTCTGACTCTCAAAAGAACGTTTTTCGGCCGACTGGAGAGTCCAGAGGGATTGCGCAGCCGCGTGAGCGATTAGCGGCTGATTGTACTCGCCTTTCTTGCGGTGTTTCTGATAGAGAGACCAGGCGCGGGAGTAGTTCTCGACGGCCTGATCTTGCCGGCCGGCCGCTTCCGCCGCCTGTCCGAGTCGCGCGCGGGCCAGAACCACTTGCGGCAAGTCGGGGAAGACGGCAATGAATTCATTCAGCGCGCGTTCGGCGAGCTTCGTGTCTCCGGCCTTCAGCGCGGCTTCGGAAAGCAGCAGGGCGAATTCCGCGTCGGGAGCCGTGCGGAAGCCATACGTCAGGTACTCCTCCCCCACGTCGGCGGCGCTGCGCCACCAGTCATTCTGCTGGTAGGCGTCGAACGCCCGACGGTAGTAGGGCCGCGACGCGGCGGCGGGCCGGAGTGCGGTGGCCATGGTCGTGGCGAGTTTGGCTCCGGCGAGCGGAGTCTTGCCGTAATCGGTGAGAATGTTCCACGCGAAATCGAACGCTTCCTGGGCGGAAGTGGACGCGGTATACTGGGTGATAATCCGCTGGGTGAGGCTCACGGCATCGCTCGTACGACGACACTTCGATTCCAGTTTCGCAGCCAGGAGCAAAGCCTCGGGCACTTGCGGCGCGGACGGCGTGGTGTCGCAGAGGTGTTGAATCGAGAGCGCGACCCGGTGACAGACTGCGCTGTCGGCTTTGGTGGCCAGCAGGGCTTTGGAAAGCTGGAGAGCTTCGTCCAGATCGGCAACCGTCTGCGCCCCCGAGGATAGCACTATCGCCCCAAGGCAGACCAGCAACACTATGAATTTGCGACACATCGTGTGATTCCTTCGGCTTGTTCTGTCATGCAACAAATGAAGAACCGCAAACGATGTGCCCCCGCAGGGCTTGAAAAGGGGTGACTCAGGAGAGTCACCACCGGGAGGAATCACACATTCCCCTCTATATTCATACGATGGCTCTTCGTACCCCCATCAGAAGTAGGCTCGCCGAGGCGGGCGTACCTTCCCTATTCGCAGAAAACCCTCCGCGGAGACGGAGGGTTTTCTGTTGGTGACCTAAAAGAGTGTCACACAAGGGGAGAGTCTATATCAGCCTTACCTTCTTGGCCTGATGACGGAGCTCATCGCGGAACTTGGGATGAGCGATGTTGATGAGTTCGAGGGCGCGTTCGCGGATGCTTTTACCGTGCAGGTAGGCCACGCCCCACTCCGTGACGATGTAGTGGACGTCACCCCGGGTGGTGACGATGCCGGCACCGGGAGCCAGCTCGAAGACGATCTTGGAAATCGTGTCGCTTTTGGTGGACGAGGGCAGGGCGATGATCGGCTTGCCGCCCTTGGAGCGGGCCGCGCCGCGAATGAAGTCCACCTGTCCACCAAATCCGCTGTAGATCGAGTGCCCGATGGAATCGGAATTAACCTGACCGGTGATGTCCACCGACAACGCGCTGTTGACGCCGATCATATTGTCGTTGCGGGCAATGACAAACGGGTCGTTGGTATGGTCCACCGGCCGGAATTCGCAGAGCGGATTCTCGCGCACGAAATCGTAGAGCTTCTGGTTGCCAAGCACGAACGAGGCGACCATCTTGTCCTTGTGGTAATTCTTGGCCCGGCAGTTGATGATTCCCTCCTGAACCAGTTCCACGGCTCCGTCGGAGAACATCTCGGTATGCATGCCGAGGTTTTTCTTGCCGCGAAGGCTGGCCAGAACGGCGTCGGGAATCCCGCCGATACCGAGTTGCAAACACGCACCGTCGGGAATCAGATCGGCAACATATTGGCCGATCTTGGCGTTCAGGTCGCTGATCGGCTCTTTCGGAAGCTCGTGCAGATCCGTTTCATATTCCACCGTGCGATGGAAGCGCGAGATATGAAGGAAGTTCTCGCCGTACACGCGCGGCATTCGGGGATTGATGAGACCAATCACGTACTTGGCCACGCGGGCGGCCGAGAGCGTGGCGGCGCAATCAATGCCGAGACTGCAAAAGCCGTGGCGGTCGGGCGGTGTTACCTGCATCAGCACCACGTCAATCGGCATCTGCCCGCTCTCGATGAGCTTGGGAATCTCCCCTAAGAAAATCGGCGTATAGTCGGCGCGACCCTCGTTCACCGCCGTGCGGGCATTATGTCCGGTGAACAACGCATTGTGACGGAAGTGCATCTCCATTCCCGGCGCAAGGTGCGGCGCGGGTCCGAAGATCAGGATGTGCACGACCTGAACGTGGTAGAGTTCGGGAGCGCGGGCAGTCATGGCTTCGAGCAGCAACGTGGGTACCGCGCAACCGGAGCCGACGAACACCGTGTCGCCCGAACGGATACACTTGACCGCATCCATGGCGGCGGCCAGTTTTTCCGCGGGAATGGCGATTGGCTCGGGCTGATGGCCCTTGTGAACCGGTGGTTTATCGTTATTTGCGCCGGGTTCGTGGGTTTTTGTGGGAGTTTGCGACATCATTCCTCAAGAAGTTCGAGTCTTGTCGGATCAGAAAAATGAAACGTGAAAGTATAGCCAATTCTTTCTGCAAAGTCCAGTCCAGAAAGCACTTTGTACCGTCTATCACAAGGGAATTTGCTGGGGAGAATGAACCAAGTCGGTAGGCCTTGCTCAGTTACCATCAATGATTCCAGCAACCTACGCAGCTGGGACCAGCTTTGCGTAAATATCGTGAGGAGAGGCACTACGAAGAGGCCAGGGGCATTAGTGGACCGGTCAGGGACGAGACGGCCGCGCGCGGGCCGGGGAGCGGATCAGGGAAGGCAGATAGAATGCGAGGGAAATGCCAAGACCTATGTAAATTGGCTGAACACCCAGCCAATACCCGGAATCCGTCAGAAGGGGTGCCAGCCGCCAGATAAGCGCAACCAGTCCAGCCGCGAGCATGGCGGGCAGGACCAGCCGCCTCGGAAAAGGATGGCGACTCGACCACGCGGCCAGCGTGGGTACGAGAAGAACCGGCGCGCCAATCGAACCCACCGCGTGCCACACGCTGACCACCGACTCGGCGGCCAGCGCAACGAGAAAAGCGCAGAGTGTGGAGGCTACGAGCGAAAGGCGAATGAAGCGCGGGACCTGCGATTCCTCCCGTTTCCCGCTCCGCCAGAGAAGATCGCGGCCCAAGGCCGCCGCCGCGATGAAGCTGTAGCTGTCTATCGTAGACACTACGGTGGCAAGCAGCGCGATGAAGAACAGCCCGAACGCTCCGGCGGGAAGCACCTGCAACGCGAGTTGCGGGAAGGCCAGTGCGCGATCCGTTCCTTCAGGCAGGAGCGCCCGTGCATAAAGGCCGGTGGTGGTGGTGAAAAAATCAAAGAGCGCCCAGAACAGTATGCACACCAAAATCCCCGGCAGGACCAGCCGCTCCGAACGCGCCGCGTACACCCGCTCGTAGAACAGCGGTTCGATGAGGGTGGTCGAGGCAATGAAGTACCAGACGAGTACGGCTGAAAAACTCTGCCCGCCGAGCGGCGAGAACAGTTCACGCGGAACGTTGGCGCGCAAGAAATCGAGACCGCCGAACGTGGAGTAGAGCACGATCACCATCATCGCGAAGCCGCCGTACATCATCGCGAACTGTACGAGATTCGCTCCCGTCACGCTGCGCAGTCCGCCGAAATAGATGTAGATGGTGCTGAACACGGTTCCCACCGCCAGCGAGACCGGATACGACCAGCCGAATATCCACGAGATGAGCTTGCCGAGCATCAACAGATACGCGGCCGGCATGGTCATCAGAAAAATGGTGATTGCGCCCAGCTGCGCCGGACGACGGCCGTAGACTTCGGCAAGTTTGTCGGGAATCGAGGAGAGTCGCGAGTGCCGCGCGCGCTTGGCCAGAAAGATCGCGAACAGCGCGGCGTGCAAATAGTACGGCAGACCGAAGACGAACCAATTGGAAAGGCCGTAGCTGTAGGAGTATTCGCTGACGCCGAGAATTCCGCCGTACCACGCGCTGACCAGCGACATGACGAACGCCGGAGCGGAGAGTCTCCGTCCGGCCAGCAGGAATTCTTCCGCTACGCCCCCCCGACGCCGCAGCCAGCCGACCGCGAGAAGAGCCAGCGCGAAGAGGGCTGGCGCGGCGTAGTCAAGAGGAGACAGATCAGACAGGGACATCGGTAGCCGTCAACAATCTGAAGAAACTTCGATACGGCACTTGCCGCCGGAGTGAATCTTGCCTATATTGGCTTTGGTTGAATTCTTCCATCGTGCGATGAAGACCTGTTATCGTTGGAAATAGGACCAGGCATGAGACGAACGCAATGGAATTTTTTGCTCGTATTCGCCATGACGACTTCGACAATGCGAGCGCAGATGACCCTTGACTATCTGTATCGGTACAACTGTCAGTCCGGGCCGGATCATCAGGTAACAGCCGTTGAAGTGGGGACGGATTCGGTGATTGCGGGGAGCAATCAGGGACTGGCGCTGCTCGATCTGAATGCACTGCCGCCGAGTGGAACACAGAGCTATCTGTTTCGTCTGTCCGATGTGAACGCGCGGAATCTGTATCCCGTAGAAAATTACCTCTACGTCAACGAACACGCCGACGGTGCGAGCGTGCAGTTCGGTTTCGCGATTGTGAGAATCGGAAATGACTCGCTTCATTTCATCCGGCGCATTTCCGAGCCGGACGTATTTTATGACAAGATGTTCGTGGCCGGCGATCGGCTCTACGTGGCCGCGCACCACTACGGCATCCGCGTGTACACCATCGCCAATCGCGAGAATCCGTCACTCATCGGCAGTCTAACCAGCGGATTCACCGACGCCTTCGATATTGCCGTTCGTGGCGATACCGCCTATGTGGCCGACGGCGCCGGCGGATTAAAACTGGTGGACGTCAGCAATCCGGCCGTTCCCGTGCTGCTCGGCGGCGAAGACTTGACCACGGCTCCCGGAACCTCGCAGGCGGTGACGCTGGATGCCACTCACGTATATATTGCAGCGGGCAGCGCCGGAATCGCGGTCTATCCGCTCGACAATCCCTCGACGCGAACGATGATCGAAGTCGGCGGCACCGCCGAAGATTTCGCGTGGGTCGGCGGCTATCTGGCCGTCTCCACATTCTCGGGAGTTGTGATCGTGGATCCCGCCTCGCAGACTATTGTTGCCCGCGAGACGGTCCATCGGCGCGGCGTGAACGCGACACTCAGACTGTGCAGCGGCGTGGGGGCGGCCGGCGGCAATCGCGTCCTCTGCGGCAACTGGAACTACATGGACGTCTATGAACTCAAACCCGCCGCTTCGAGCACGCAGGCCGATATCAACTGCTCGCACCAGCGGATTCGATTCCGGCCGGAGGGCGGCAGTCAATTGGCCACCGTCCGGAATAACGGCCGGGGCAACCTGAACATCACCACCGTCGGTTCGACGGTTGCATCGTTCTCGACGGATCTCGTTCCAACCGTGCTCGCACCCGGTGACAGCGTCACGTTCACGATCAGCTACAATGGATCGCCGACGCAAGGCTCCGGCGTAATTGGTATCGCCAGCAACGATCCCGACGAAAGCCCGTTGCCGATTCAGGTTTTCGGCGCTACCGACTCCCTCGATCCCGGCGAGATCGCGCCGGACTTCATGCTGCCGATTCTGCGCAAGGATCACCAGACGGGAACATACATCGAAGAGCAATTCACGCTGTCCGAACATCGAGGGCAGGTCGTCTGGTTCGGCATTTACGCCTCCTGGTGACCGGCCTGTTTGCCCGCGGTCGCGGACATTCAAAACAGCGTGATCAAAGAATTCGAGAACAATCCCAACGTCGTGGCCGTCATGTACAACGAAGGCGGAAGAAACGGCGAAACCCGCGCGTGGACAGAGACGGTGTGGAACAACTTCTATTTGCGGGGCGGGCTCATCTTCGATGAACTCGGGAACAACGGACGTTTGATCTATAACCAACCGAACACGGGTCTGCCCTTCGGCCGCTTTTTTATTATTGATCCGGAAGGCAACATCGCCCTCCCCTATTTCGGACACGACGCCAAGAAAGCCATCGGGACAATCTACAGCCTGCTCATTCCGCCGGTGACGGGCTTGACCGTGTATCGAACGGCACCGGATGACATCACGCTGCGGTGGAACGACGTCGGCCAGACCGTCGTCGAATACGTCGTCTACGGCGCGCCGTCACTGACGGATTCGTTCGCCGTAGTTGACGTTACTCCGGACACACTCTTCATCCACAGCGGAGTGCTGCAACTGAACGACGTATTCTTCTATCGCGTGACGGCGCGGCGTATGGAATCTCGATAGAAGCCGTTGAAAAATCATTGGGAGAATTCACGGGCGGCCACGCAGGGCCGCCCCTACAGCTCTATGGCCGTCGTCACGTACACCGCGCGCGGCGCGCCGACGAAATAGAGCGGTTCGCCGTAGTTCCAGCCGAAGGTTTCGTGTTCGAGATCGAAGAGATTGTTGACGCGCAGATTGAGTTCGAGTGCGCGCGCGGACGGAACCTTCTCGAAGCGATATCCCAGATCGAAACTGAAAATCGTGTAGGCGGGAACGGCGGTGTCATCGTTCTCGGTGTTGTCCACGTACTGTTTACCCACCGAACGTATTCCCAAGGCAGCCTTCCCTCCCCACCTCGAGAATTCCATACGTGCGTTGGCTACGTAGATCGGATCGAACCCGACGCGGTTGTCGTCACGCTTGACCATTTCTTCCAGCGCCCAGTCGTACTCGCTGTGATCCACGAAGCGGTGATCGGTGAGCGCGAGATTTCCCGATACGGTAATCAAGTCCACCGGCGACCACGCACCGATCAGCTCGATTCCTTCGTGAACGGTTTTCTTAGCGTTGATGGACTTGGGTACGCCGAGATTATCGAGTTCACCGTAGGGAACGATGGCGTCGGTCAGTGCCATGTGATAGACATTCACTCCCGCGCGGGCGCGAGTCCACTGCCAATGCGTACCGAGTTCAACGTTCATCAGTCGCTCGGGACTGAGAGACGGGCCGGTGTATTCGTAGTCACCCTCGGTTCCGGCAAAGCGATGCGCCACGTTGAGTGGGAGCGACCAATAGTCTTGCGGATCGTAAACGTCGCGCGGTCGCGGTTCGCGCTGCGCGAATGACAGGTTCGCGTACACCGTCCCCGCCGGACGGCCGACGCGGGTGTCGCCTTCGATGAGCAGGTAGTTCAACCCGACGCGCGGATTCAGCGACGAGTAGCTCTTCTCCCAGCGAACGCCCCACTGCTTGTCGTCCTGCATTTCGAGGGTATGCGTGACGGCCTGCACGTCGAGGAGTGCCCGCAGGCGCGAGGTCAGGTCGAACAGGTTGTGAACGTATCCCGAGAAGCTTCGCTTAGCGATGCCGTAGTCGTAGTATGTATAATCCGGGCTACTGCCTTGCGGAACGTAGGTTGACCAGAGAACCGTGCCGTAGTGACGTGCATCATGGATGCGCATCTCACCGCCTATAACGGTATTGCCATAGCGATGGTCGAGTGACAAACGGGGAATCCAGCCACCGTCGGTTTCGGCTACGTCGCGGCGGCGAAGCAGATCCATTTCGGTTATGCTGGTGTCCACTCCGCTGTAGTAGTACTCATTTGGATCCGTACCCGAGCGCCATTGGTCATAGAAGCCATCGCCGCGAAAGAGATATAGCGTGTTGTCGAGTTGCACGTTGTCGCGGATGCGCCATTCGTCATGCAGTTCGTAATGGGGTTGGAAAAAGTTGTCAATTTCTCCCGGATAGGTGAACTCGTTATAGCGGCGGTCGTGCTCTTTGTCGCCGGTGATCTTGCCTTCGAGATGGTCCTTCGAGATTCCCTCGTAGGCGAGGTGGACCTTTTCCGGCCCGCCGTAGAAGATGAGCTTGGTGGTGTGCGCGTCGGTGAAGCGCGCTCCCGCAAGATAGTAGCTCCACAACCGCGCCCACGAGCCGTAGCGGTAGCCGTCGGTTTCCATGCGGGTGATCCGGCCGGTCACGCCGTAGCGGCCGGCGACGCGACCGGACTGGAACTGCACCATCGCACGGCGCGTGTTCCACGTTCCGTACATGCCTTCGGCGCGAATGCCCGGCTGATCTCCGACGCCGGGCGTGCGTGTGACGAGATTGATCGTTCCTCCGAATGCCGCCGGGCCATAGAGTGAAGAACCCACTCCGCGCTGCACCTGCATGTCGGCAAGGTCTTCGGCGAAGTCGGGCAGATCCACCCAGAATACTTCGTGAGTTTCGGCGTCGTTCAGCGGCACACCGTTGATCTGCACAGCGATGCGATCCTGTCCGAAGCCGCGCATCCGCAGATACGAATAGCCCATTCCGCCGCCGCCTTCCGAGTACACACTCACATTGGGAAGTTCGGAAAGTAGGAGCGGCGTGTCCTGACCGTAGTGATTTTCGACGATCTCGGAGCGGGAGACGTTGTTGAAGGTGACCGGATACTCCGAGGAAGCTCGCGTAGTGGTAACAACGACCTCAGGCATACGATAGCGCGGCTGTGCTTCGTGGTAGGCGGCGGTGTGTTCGCCTTCCTCTGTGGGTTTGAGCTCGATCGTCACGCGATATCTCTTGCGATTATCGGTAACTACTTGCTCGTAGGTGTAACCGTGATAGCCGGACTTGGCGAGGTTGACGACGTAGCGGCCTTCGGGAAGTCCTGCAAGTTCGAAACGGCCGCGTGCGTCGGTGCTGGTGGAGAGATCGAGAGCCGAGATCGAGACCGTTGCTCCTTCCACCGCTCTTCCGCTGGAGTAATCTTTAACGGTGCCGGTGAGCCCGGCGGCGGAAGCGGAAGCGGCGAGGAGGAAGAAGAAAAGGATGAAGGATGAAGGATGAAGGATGAACGGCAAGAATCCCGTTTGGCGTGCAGTGCGAGACGGTTGCATGAGAAGACCTCCTTACTTTTCGGAAAACGAAACGACCGCAACCGGAAGGGTTGCGGTCATTTGCGAAGAAAGAAGGCCGTCAGCCTGTTACGCTCAATGGCCCGCTACCGTTTCCTACGCCGGCATGATCCGGATCAGGTTCGAGGGTTTCATCTCAGGCCGCCTTGTCGGGAGAGTCCCGTTGCGGCCACCCCTACGGTTGCGCTGAGTCTAAGATAGGATTGCCGGGGGAGAATGTCAAGGGGGGAAAGCGCCAATCCAGAAACATGGACGACAACTGTGGATGTGATAGGCTTGCTTTGGTCACTCCAGTTCCGTATGTTCATTCTGACTAATGAGAAATAGCGGACTGCATCATCCAGATTGGGGAAGGAACGATGCGCAAAGCCATTGTTTTCCTGGCGGTATCCGGGCTAATTGGACTCGCGTGTGGGCAGCCCGCTGTAGAGTGGGAGCGCACATACTTGGCTACGGATTGCAGCGGATTCCGCGACGTCCGAGCCACTCGCGATGGTGGTTTCATTGCCGTCGGGCACGCCTGTGTCAGACCGGACTCGGCGCGCGCCGCGTGGTTGGTCAAATTAAACGATTTAGGCGATACCCTGTGGACTCGAATGTACCGACCCGCTGAACGGTCGCACGGAATTACCGTCGCCGAAGTCCGCACGGGAGGATTCGTGATTGCGGTCGAGGGGCAAGATGACACCACACTAAGCGCCGCATTCTTGATCCGAACCGATGCCGACGGTGACACCCTGTGGGTACGCCGATACACGTACGGGGGAGTGGAATACGTAGGTTCCGTCATCCCGACGTCGGACGGCGGCTTTCTTCTCTGCGGCTGCACCGAGGATCTTGGAGCGGGACCCTTCGATGCGTGGGCGGTCAAGACGGACGCGAACGGCGATACGTTGTGGAATCGCGCCTTCCGGTTTGCCGTGGATGACTACACGCTCGCATCTTCGGTGTCAGAGATGGATGACGGGTACATACTCGCAGGTAGTCTCTATCGCAGCATGAGTGCAGACTGGCAGTGTTTTCTGGCGGTACTCGACCATCAGGGGGACACTCTCTGGGTGCGGCATTACGGTTCTTGGGCGGACGAATCCCTCGTAGACGCGAAGATTCATCCGAATGGAGGCTACGCTCTCGCCGTAAGCGTTTCGCACTATGATCCCGAGCAGCCTTCCGGCGGGACCATCTTGCGCATCGCCGAGAACGGGGATTCGCTGTGGAGCGCGGCCGTGTACGGAGGTGGTACGTGGTTCAACGAACTCCGCGTGCTTCCCGACGGTGGCTACGCAGTTTCCGGCTATATACCATCGGGACAAGGAGGCCAATCATACAGTTTTCTCCGTCGTCTGGATTGCCTCGGGGACAGCCTGTGGGAAATGGGATTCACCGCACCCTACACGGGTCGCGGGGCCTTCCTCGCGCTTGACCGTTCCAACGACGGCGGTTTCATCCTTTCCGGAAATGCGATGCGTGACACCTTATATGGAGGCGCGTGGGCACTCAAGACCGAATCCGATCCGTTGGTAACCCGAGGTCCGGCCGTTTCATCTCCGCACCGGTTCACGCTCCTCCAGAACGATCCGAATCCGTTCAATCCCCGGACCGAAATCACGTTCGAGTTGACCGTGTCTGCGGACGTCCTGCTGCACGTCTTCGACCTTCTCGGTCGCGAGGTGGCGGTACTGCATGAGGGAATGGCAACGGCCGGGGAACACCGGGTCTCATTTGACGGAACCGGCCTTCCTTCGGGAATTTACGTCTGCCGGTTGGAGGTGGACGGTCGCACGGAAAGCCACAAGATGGTGCTGCTGCGCTAATGTCCGATTTCGCCCGGATCGAGAATCCGATTCGGCGGAAGCTATTTGCACCCTTACACCAACAAGAAGCCCCGACGGAAACGCCGGGGCTTTCATGATCAGCCGCTCTGACGGATTCGGTTTCGACCGGGATTACAGTTCGAGCCGTCCCTCGATTTTCTTCTTCATGTCCTGATTGCCCGCCGGGCCGATGTGGACGGCGTAGTAAAGCACGCCTTCCTCGTCAATGGCCACCCGATACCACAGGTCGAATTCCTCGCACAATTCGGGGAAGTAGACCCGCATGGCCGTGTCCCGGAGCCGGGAATCGGTGAGGAAATCGGGACTCATCTTGGTCAACTCGCGGTGAGCTTCCATAACCTCGGCCCGCCGCGGGGTGGGCAGGAAGAACCGCTCACGGACGATTTCCCGGTCATCGGCCGTGAGGATGACCTCCATGTCGGCAGCCAGAGGCATCTCATGATGTTCGAGGAGCAGCCCCTCCACCGTCACCGGAATGGGGTGGTTGGGGGCGATGACCATGGCGGTTTTGACGTTCCTTAGTTCAATTGTAAATCCGGCGTCCAATAGCGAGGGTTCACCCTCTCCGTATCGCCAAGTTTCGGCGGCGGTCTCGGCCGGGTGCTCAACCGCCTCATCCTGACGTACTTCTTCCAGTCCGGTCTCGGACTCGCGAAAATCTTCCATCGGCAGATCCTCCCTTAGGTTGGGAATCAGCAGACGGTCCGATCGGGGACCAAACGTACGCATGGTTTTGTCCTCCGTCAGAGCTACGTTAGCCTGCTTGCACAAAAATACAGCCGACCCATGAGTCTGTCAAGATGTTGCGATACGAATCCTGCATTTTACATGATGTTGTGTAAGTGGTCGTATGTCGAGCATATCGAGCCTCTTGAACAGCCGAATCATGACTAAGTGAGATGAAATTGTCGCACCCCTCCACGCCATGCCTCTCGCGAAATCGTGCACAAGGATATGTTTCGTGTTCGATGGAAAAAGCACCGGGCGGGCACGTTTTTTAAGCGGCCCGCCCGGGATTGGTCTTTTCCGTCTTCCTACCCAGTGGGGAAATGTCAGGCGAGAAAAAGCATCTCACGGTACTTGGGGAGCGGCCAGACGGCATCGTCGGTGAGAAGCTCGAGGGAGTCGGCGGCGGTGCGGAGCTCGGCCATGGCGGGAAGGACTTGGGAACGCTGGAAGCTGGCCTTGGCCAAGGGATCATTTCCGTGGTTCTCGGCTTCGCCAACGACACGGTCCAGGTTCTCAAGGGTGTTCATCAAGCGGGTAACGGCTGTGCTGTAACGAGCCACAAATTCGACCTGTTCGGTGAAAGAGACGTTTCCGAGGATCGCCCGGGCAGATTCGGTAGAGACGGCCATTCGGTTCTGGGCATCGAAGCAGACCGGAAGGATCACACTGCGGCCGAGGTTGGACATAAGGGCAGCCTCCATCGCGACGGTCTTGATGTAGCCGTCGAGCTTGATCCGGTAGCGGCTCTGAAGTTCCTCCTCGTTCAGCACTCCCTGACCGCCGAACAGGGCAATGGCCTTGGGAGTGATGAAAGCGGGCAGCGCTTCCACGCAACTGGGAAGGTTGGGCAATCCCCGGCGGGCGGCTTCGGCATGCCACTCGGTCGAGTAATTGTCGCCATTGAAGATGACCGATTCGTGCTCGCGGAGATCGGTGCGGAGGACCTCCTGCACGGCATCGTTCAGGCTCTTCCCCGCTCCCCGTGCGGCTTCAATCCGATCACAAACGGCGCACAGAGATTCGGCGACGATCGTGTTCAGGATCATGTTGGGCCGGGCGATGTTCTGGCCGCTGCCGACGGCGCGGAACTCGAACTTGGAACCGGTGAAGGCGAAGGGCGAGGTGCGGTTGCGGTCGCTGTCGTGACTCGGCAAGGGCGGGAGCGAGGAGACGCCGATGTCAAGGAAGCGTTTCTCGCGCACGGTGGCAGGCTCTCCGGAGATGATCGCCTTCACCACCTCGGTCAGCGTTTCGCCGAGAAAAACGCTGATGATGGCGGGCGGCGCTTCGTTGGCTCCCAGGCGGTGATCGTTGCCGGGGGTGGCGATGGAAGCGCGCAGGAGATCGGCGTGCCCATGAACCGCCCGCAGAACCGCCGTCAGAAAGACGAGGAACTGTGCGTTTTCATGGGGCGTGCTGCCGGGATCGAGCAGATTGTTGCCGCGATCATCGGCCAGCGACCAGTTGTTGTGCTTGCCGCTGCCGTTCACTCCGGCGAACGGTTTTTCATGCAGCAGACACTCGAAGCCGTGTTCGTGGGCAACGCGCTTCATCACCGCCATGGTGAGTAGATTGTGATCGGTGGCGATGTGCGCGCGTTCGAACACGGGAGCGAATTCGTATTGCGACGGCGCGACTTCGTTGTGGCGGGTGGTGACGGGAATGCCGAGTTTGTAAAGTTCGCGCTCGACGTCCTCCATGTAGGTCAGCACGCGGGCTTTGATCGTGCCGAAGTAGTGATCCTCCATCTCCTGCCCTTTGGCGGGGCGCGCACCGTAGAGAGTTCTGCCCGCGCTGATGAGATCGGGGCGGAGCATGACCCAGCGGCGATCCACGAGGAAATACTCCTGTTCGCAACCGACGGTGGCGGTAACGCGGCGGACGGTTTCATCGCCGAAGAGGTGCAGTACTCGCACGGCTGCGCGACTGAGCGCATCCATCGAACGGAGCAGCGGAGCTTTCTTGTCGAGCGCGTGGCCGCCGTAGCCGAGGAAGACCGATGGAATGCATAGCGTTTTGGCGCGCGTGCCTTCCATGAGAAACGCGTCGGTGGTGGGATCCCAGCCGGTGTAGCCGCGCGCTTCGAATGTCGAGCGAATGCCGCCCGAGGGAAAACTCGATGCATCAGGTTCGCCTTGCAGAAGGTCTTCGCCCGCAAACTGCGTGATGATTCCGCCTTCGGGCGTGGGGATCATGAACGAGAGATGTTTTTCCGCCGTGAGTCCGGTGAGCGGATGGAACCAGTGGCAGTAGTGCGTCGCGCCGCGGTTCATAGCCCAGTCTTTCATGGCGGCGGCGATAACGTCGGCGTGAGCCGGATCGAGGGCGATGCCGCAGTGGCGGATGTCGAGCATGTGCTGATAGACCGCGCGTGGCATCACCTGCCGCATGTCGGCCAGCGAGAACACGTTCTGACCGAAAACGTCCTTCAGCGGCACGGCGGATTCATCGCGCCGCGCCTGCGAGTTCGGACGAGCGAACTCGGCGAGAAGAGCTTGTCGGGAATTGGGCATGGAAGAAAGAAATGAGAAATGAGAAAGGGGGAAATCAGAAAAGGAAAGATGATGGTGTTGCTTGTTATCCGTCACATCCGATTGTCATCCTAAACGAAGTGAAGGATCTCCGCCCACTTGCTTAGACCGGATATTGAGCACGGCAGGTAAGCTGAGATCCTTCAGCGGCAGAGCCGCTTCAGGATGACATATGTTTGATTTGTTCCGGGCATGCGAGGACGCGTACCTCGGCGAACACAAAACTAATCCTCCGGCAGATCGTAGTAGAACTTGCGTCCTTTGTCTTCGGGATGGGCTTCCCACGAGATTTGGCCGTGGATGCCGAGGTTGTCGTAGGGATATTCGAGAATGTGGATGATCGGCCACCAATCGTCATGGCCGACAGTTTCGCTGAACGCGCGGCTGAGATGCTCGATTAGGGATTTCTTGCGCGAACGAGGTTGGCGAGGACAGTACAAGACCAAGTGAAGAACGGGCATACCCTCGCCGTCCCACG
>JAHJDG010000108.1 GCA_018812265.1 bacterium
CGAGCCGTTGCGCCGCGTCGTGGCCGAGGATTTCGTGGGTCGTGCTCACTTCGTCTATCGAGATCAGCAGCAGGACGACGCTCGCGGCTCCCCACAGCATTCGCTGTCCTCGCTCTGGAGTGGCTTGCCTTCCGATAAACCACGCCACCACCGCCATAACGAACAATTGCATCGAGGCCAGCCACGTCGGAAAATTCCCCTCGCTTTCCAGCGACAGTTGCCGCTCGATAGTTGGCCACGGAAACGGCGCGAAGTTCAGCGCGGCGAGGGCGACCTCAAAGATGATCATCGCCGCCACCGCTCGCCGCAGTTGCGCGTCGCTGATCGTTAATTTCAGATCAATCACTCTGTCATCCCCCTCCGCTTGCGCGGGACCAAGGAGGGTTCTGCTTTCCCCCTTCGCTTGCGCGGGGACCAAGGGGGGTATTTTCTGCTTTTCGCTTTTTACTTCTCCCCTTCCACGATCCGTATCTCCTCCTCCGTCAGCCCGTACAGTTCATACACCAGCCGGTCAATCGCCTCGTCCGTCGCCCGGATTTCCCGCTCGATGGCTTCCTGCTTCGTCCCCACCCATTCCGCCTGCGCGTCCTTGTGCAGCTTCAGCATCCGCTCAACCAGCCGGACCATCTTGTCGTGACGGGTCTTGTCGGCCTTGTCGGAAAAATTGATCGTGCGGATGGGCAGACGCTTCAATAATGTTGGCTTGACCTGTGCAAGCACCCGCCCGCTTTCTGCTGTTAGAGATCTGTACAAGTATACGAACAAGCGAGAGTTCAATACAGCCATTATATAACTCGGATCGTATGACTTCTCGAGGCCGAGTAAAAACAAGCCATCAGTCACGTAATAACAATCCTGATCTAAGGCGACTGTGATTCGGTCTCCCGTTATGACGCCGATAATTTTTGGCTTCTTTGTGAAGATAGCTTCGTCTCTTGCACGATGTAGAGACCAGATTGGATGTTTGCCCTCGATTACTTCTTTGCATGTAATCCTATTCTTGAAACCCGACACAAATTTCTTGATGTTAGGGAACTCGCGCGGATCGTCATCACGGTCTGTATAGATGAGGCTAAGATTCGATTTTTCGATCGCATAACGCTTGACTTGTTTGCCGCCAGTCAATGTTGGCTTCAAGTACTCTTTCTCGAGACGCTGTTCACGGACGGTTTTGGGCGATACAATAAAGGCATCCTTGAGGTCCGGACTTACGCCTCGCTGAATACCGTGTTCATCAACAACTTCCCCTAGCGCTTGGTGCGGAACCAGCCTGATTCTATCCCAAAGATCGAACACCGTGCCCGACATTGCTGTTAACATCGCACCGGGCATTTGTAAGAAGCGATCTTGGCTGATCGTTGAGAAAAACTTGACTCGTCCCAATTCTGCGGGCTTATTTTTCGCGTCTACCGAAGACAAGTCAGCGACAGTTGTATTTTCTCCTGCCGGCTGCTCATTTTGGAAAACAATGATGCTCGCGGGTCTTGTAACTCTGTGAAACACATTGCCCATATTGATTGAATGGCGTACAGAAAAGCCGGTAAGAATGTATCGTCGTAATTTCTCATTGTCAACTTGATACAGGAGAACGTCAGGAACAATCATTCCAAGAAAGCCAAGACTTCTAAGCCGTTTGCTGTTCGCGTGGAGAAAGTACATAAATGAATCAATCATGCGAACAATAATCTCGCTGTGCTTGTCTCTCAAGTATTGCAGTTCGCTCTCACTTAAGTTTGCCCCCCACGGCGGATTTCCGATCACCGCATCGAATCCGCCATCCCTGAACACCAAAGGAAACGCCTTCTTCCAGTCGAACGGATTGATCTTCTTGCGCTCCTCGTCGGAAAGATCTCCATGATCCTTGTAGAAATCCGTCCCGATCAGCGAGTTCCCACACTGGATGTTCCTTCCGGGGTCAGGCAAAGCCCGCAGCCGCAGCTTGAGTTCCGAGTCCACTGTGTCCTGTGTCTCGCCCTCCAAGACCTTGAGCAGGAGCGAGAGCTTCGTCACCTCCACCGCCTGCGCGTCAATGTCCACCCCGTAGATGTGCGCGAGCAGAATCCGTTTCCGCTCCCGCAAGGTCAGCCGGAATCCCTCCTGAAGGTCTGGACACACTTCGCGCTGATGCTTCTTCGGCCCGTCCTTCTTGTACCACGTTAAATACCAGTCGAGCAGATACTGATACGCTCCCAAGAGAAACGATCCCGAGCCGCACGCCGGGTCCACGATCCGCAATTTTTCGATCTGCTTGGGTGTTTTACCGAGGGCGAGCTTCCCCACCGTGTGCTCGACGATGTAGTCCACGATGTACGACGGCGTGTAATAGACTCCCCCCGCCTTCCGCACCTCCGGCTTGTCCACCACGTCGGCCACGTGGCGGGGCTTCAGGATGATCTGCTTGCCTAAGAACTGCTCATAAACCTGCCCGAGAATCTCCACCGGAATCAGCGAATACTCGTAGAGATTCTGCGGATAGTATAATCCCTCGATAATCTGTTTCAGCGGCCGGTCTTCGATTTCCAGAGTCAGCGTCAGCAAGTCCGGCTTCTCGGCGCGGCCCTTCTCCCCCTCCGTGAAATAGAACAAGCCCGAATTGTACCGCTCGTCCGCCTCATGATAGTAGCGGATCAGCCGCCCGTAAATGCCCGCACTTTTACTGAGGCCGAGGAGCTTGCCTTCCGGCTCGATCCCCCGCGCTTCGCTCACCCGCAGAAACAGAATCCGGTCAATCGTCCGCCCCACCGCAAAGTCCAGATCATCCTCTGAGAGCTGCTTATTTTTACGCGCCATCGTCTTCGCCAGTTCATCCCGCCAGCGCTCGATTTCCGTCAGGATCGCCTGATCCACCGGAATCAAACCCTTCGCCACCCGCTTCTGAATATGCTCCCGTTGCGCTCCCTTCTGAATTGCCTCCCTATTCAGCAGATTCTCGATCAGGTTCCATTTCTCGACGTACTCTTCATAGCGCAGCGTTTCCATCCGCGCCACGTTCGGCTTGTCCCCCGGCTTGGGCTTGATCCGCCCGTCATAGATTGCGAGTTGCTGGAAATTCGTGAGAACTCCCACCGGCAGCTTGAGCGAATAGGCGTAGCGGCGGATCTGCATCGCGAACTGCGGTGATTCGAACAATGCCACCTGCGGCTTTTTCGCCTCGATCACCAGCACCGGAGTCTTCCCGATCCGGCAGGTGTAGTCCGCCCGCTTTCGATGAGCCTCGTTCTCCATCTCCAGCGACGTTTCCACGATGCAGTCTTTCCATTCCTCGATGTACTTCGGATCCTCCCCCGGATGCCAGCCCAGTGCCCTCAGGAATGGGTCAATGAACTCCGCCCGCGCCCGCGCCTCGGAATAGTCAACACGAATATACGTCGGTTCGTCGTTCCGGAATGCTTCAATCAGTTCGTGAATAATCTTGGGTGCTGACATACCCGGATTGCCTCGAAATCCCGACGGTCGGAGACCGCCACAAGTTGCAGGAGAAGGGCTGTTCTAACCCTCTTCTGTGGAGGGATCAAAGGAGTCTTTTTTGTGGGATTCCCTAAAATAGCTCAAAACACTCGGAACCGCAAGCCCGGCGCGGCCCGAAAGTTCACTAAACAAAAATACCCGAAGCACAAGCTCCGGGTTTCCTGACGGTTACCGGGAAACGGTCAGTTCCGGCGGCCCGCAGTCGGCAAACCGGCCACGTCCTCAAAGAAATAATCGGTGGGATTGACGGGACGGCCGTTCACCCGAACTTCATAGTGAAGATGGCTGCCGGTGGCCCGTCCCGAAGCCCCCACCTCGCCGATCTTCTGGCCCTTGGCAACATACTGCCCCTGCCGAACGTTGATCCGGTTCAGATGCCCGTAAGCGGTCTGGTAGCCGAATCCGTGGTCCAGCACCACGAACCGTCCATAGCTGAAATAGTGCCCCGAATAAATGACCTCACCCGCCGCCGTCGCCACCACCGACGTGCCCCGTTCGTTGGCGATATCCACGCCCGGATGATGCTCGGTCTGCTTGGTAAAGGGATCGCGGCGAATGCCGAAGGCGGAAGAAATGTAGCCGCCTTCAAGAGGCCGCAGGGTGGGCGTATGTTCGAGAAGCTCGGCGTTGGAGGTGAACTTCTGATGAATCTCCTCGAAGCTGGACTTCTGCAGATCCAGCTCGCGCTCGATCTTGTCCAGACTCCAGATCCGCTTGGTGAACTCGGCGAACTGCGGATCCAATAGGGTCTCCCGGACCGCACCGCCCACACCGACCTGCCGCACGTCCTCGTCAACCTGTGGAAGGTCGGCCAGAATGCGGAGCATGTGATCGGTCTCGGTCAACTCGGCCAGATCACGGTTCACGTCCCCGATCCGCTTCTCGAGATCGCCGATGTGGCCGCGCAGCCGCAGATTCTCGGCCCGTAGCGCCTGATTCTCGCGCGACTTGAGCAGGTTGCTCGTCACCACACCGGCCACCATATTGGTAATAAGAAAAACAACCGCAAGCGCGAGCATAGCCACTCGAACCTTGCGGTGCGTGAACGTCAGTTCGACCTTGCGGGTAAGGTCGTGCGACAGGTAAATCAGCTTGAATTTACGAGGTGCCATCCACTCCCTGAAAAAAGGCTGCTATGCCAGTGCCTATCGCAACGGCAACAATCTACCCGCCCCGCCCGCCGTCCTTCCCCGGAAGGCAGGATGTGTAATATCATACCTTTATGTGCGATCTCCGCAATGCGTACGTCAACTTCTACTAAGTTACTGCATGCGAATCATTTTGTCAAGCAGAAAATGCGCCAACATACGCTGAGAAAGTCGAGGTCAGTGCCCGTGGCTGCAATACCCCCCGCCGCAACACCCGCCGCCACCGAAGGACCCGCATGACTCATTTCCCCCGCAACATTCGTCCGGAGTGGAAGAGGAACCCGCCGAAGTCGTGGCAAAGGCGGAATACAATCGGGTGAAGGAACCGCCCGGCCCGCAGGTGCATTCCCTCGGTGCGGCAGCCTGTTCTGCCGTCTGTCCGAATACCTCAATCGTTCGTCCACAACTCTGGCAGCGGTACTCGTAGATGGGCATAAAGCGAGACTCCTCGAAAGACGGTTTCAGGCCGCGACAAACGTCGGCTCCACCACGACTTCGGAAGTCACCGAGAGCGTGATAAAGCAGTTGGCGTGGGACTTCTGAATGAGCTTTTCCAGCTTGTCCGCTTCGTGAGTGCCTTCAATCGCAATCCGGGGCCGGAGCAGGACCTTGGTCACCCGGAAACGGCGATCCACAAGTTGCAGCGTAGCCTCGGGCGTATCTTCGTATTCCAAGACCTCGATCCGGCTTTTCGAGAACACGGCCAGAATCGTCATCATCATGCAGGTCGCGACCGAGGCGGCAAACAGCTCTTCGGGATTGGTCTGGACCGGGTCCTGAATGAGATGCGCGCCTCCCACCACCAACTTGACTCCTCCGGGGAAGCCCACCCGGTGGACACGGGGGAAGCTATCGTACTCCCGGTTGTTTCCCTTCCAGTGAAGGGTACAGCGGAAAGTCGAGGTTTCTGGGAGCATGGTACAGATCTCCTTCGGACTTCAATCCGGCAAAGGCGACGCGGCAATATACCGATCCTCTCGGTGCAGCGCAACTCGACCTTTTCCCTGCCCCGCAACACGATTCGCCTGCAACAAAACGGTATCAGCACGGTCTTCCGCAGAAAAATCATTTCGAGCGAAATTCCTCTTGACATTCGATGTATCACTGGCTATATTCACACAGTGCAACAAACGGAATTTTATTGTTTTAAATTACTTCCGTGCTGCCCTGCGCGGACTACTCGCATAAGTCATGGTGATACAAACGAACCGTCATTCACCTGAATCAAGGAGTTGTCCTGTGAACAAGGCAGAACTGGTCACCGCCGTGGCTGCCAAGACGGGGATGACCAAGCGCAGCGCGGAGGAAGTCGTAAACGCGCTCTTCGACACGATTACCGATGCCGTCCGCGATGGGGACAAGGTGACCGTTTCGGGATTCGGTACCTTCCTGCTGGTGGAACGCGCTGCCCGGCTGGGACGCAATCCCAAGACGGGTCAGGAAATTCACATCGCGGCCCGTAAGATGCCCCGTTTCATTCCCGGAAAGACCTTTCGGGAAATGGCTAAATAGATTAATATCAAGTTACTTTTTCGTAGAGGGCGGATTTCTCCGCCCTTTTACTTTTGCCCGCAACGGAACCGCAAAGTGGAGTTACGAGTCTAATTAACAGGTCGCTATTGTTCTGAATTGCCAATCATTTGAGGTACATGTGAAATCCCCAACTCGCTCGTTCCTTGCTCTACTCTTGACTGGTCTCGTGACCGTCTCGGCAAGCGCGGAGACAAAGATGTTCGAAATGCTGCCGAACGACAAGCAGAACTCCGTCCGGTTTGTCTCGGATGCTCCGACGGAGAAGATCGTCGGCAAGACAAATCAGATCTCCGCAACGCTTGAGCTCGATCCGGACAATGTGGCGGCCACGGCCGTGGGAGTCTTCGAGGTTGACCTGACAACTCTCAAGACCGGCATCGGACTTCGCGATCGCCACATGCGCGAGAACCATCTGGAAACCGATGAATTTCCCGTAGCCATCTTTCGGTTGATACGGGTGATCTCCACCGATAAACCGGCTCTGATTCCCGGCGAGCAAGTGCAAGTGGATGCCGAGGGAGAACTGATCCTGCACGGAGTGGCGAAAACCTACCGGATTCCAGTGACCGTCCGGCGCGCGGCGGTGACCGAATCGGGAGGAAGCGAGCTCCGGATCAGCGCTGAGTGGACTCTGAAGCTGGCCGATCACAAGATCGCCCGGCCCGAACTCCTTTTCCTTAAGCTGGCCGAGGAACAGCAGATATCGGTGGATTTCACTATGGCGGAAAAGCCGTAGCTATCACCCGGCGGGAAAACCATGATCTTGCGATGAGGCGGCGCACGGCGTTGCCTCTTTTTCTTTCCGTGGAAGAAGATGGCGGCTTCCGCTAAGCCATTTCCTGTGGTCAGGCCGAGGGAAAAGTCCGGCCCGACACTTTCAACCCACTCGAGAAGTTCGTATATTGTATCGTATCACATCTTCTGTGCAGTCATGGAACCCGGCAACGGCGAATTACTACTTATCACCACTCTGGATAGTGAGGAAAGCGCGACCGGCTTCGCCCGCGGGTTGATCGAGTCGCGGCTGGCCGCCTGCGCGACCGTTCTGCCGGGCGGTCGCTCGTTCTACCGCTGGGGCGATGACACGGTCCGCGACGATCCCGAGGTGGTGGTACTCATTAAAACGCACCGCAGCAAACTCTCCGAAATCGAGCGCTACTTCCGCGAGTACCATCCCTACGACTGCCCGGAACTGATCGGCCTTGATCTGTCGGCGATCTCGCCCGCCTATCGCGACTGGCTGCAACGGGAATTAATGTAACAAACCGGGGATTCAACATGATGAGAAGGTTTTCCATGACCTTGCGGCATAGGTGCGGCAAGGTCTTCTCGTTTGTGGGTAAGACGGTACGCTTTTGCTTGGCAGGAATGGCGCTCCTCCTTGCGGCGGAAGCCCGTGCCGACTGGAGCCCGGAGATCGTCGTTTGGGAGAATCCCCCCGAAGTGCTGAATGCGGGGCCTGTGAATGTCAGTATGGTTCCGGATAGCCAGGGTCGTCTTCATGTCGTGTATCAACATGCCTTTTATCTGCCGAGTGGTCCTCCTCCTCGACTCCGGAGCGGGCTGAACTATGTGCAGTACGACGATTGGGGAAATCGAGTCGTCGGTCCGGTTTTTCTGACGGATAGCCTTGACCTTGAGGCGTGGTTGCCGCGACTTTCTCTCTTGGGTTCCGATAGCGTGTTGGTTGCCTGGTGTTGGCAAGGCAATGATCCTGGGGAATACCCCGGATACAAGACCAGAACGTTAGACGTCTTCTCGGGATCCATGGGATCGCCTCGATATTGGACAAGGGCTTGGCCCGGATATATCGACGGTTTCGCCTCCGCTGTTCGAGGTGACGGGACTTTCGTTCTTGCGTATCCCGCGCACTGGAGCGAGATATGTGCCATCGTAGAAATCCCTGACGGTGAACGGATCATGGACGAAACGGTGATTTGGGCTCGGGAAGGCAACTCATGTGACTATGTGGGGGGATTCGTAGATCAGCACGATTCGCTTCAGTTGGTGTGGCGGCAAAGGAATAGCGGGGATCCAGTCTTCACCAAACGCGTTGATATAAGCTCTCCTTTCGATACCCTCCAGCGGACAACGTTTTTCGCGCTTACACCTGACGCGCCCGGAGACTACTATGCCTTTCCCCGCATCAGCCCCATTGGTGATTCCCTGCTCGCGTTTATCGCCGCCTACCCGGAAGACATGTGCACGGATTACCTTCATATTCTTGAGCGGCAGGACTACGAGGAAAGGGCTCGATACAATCTTGGGGGCTGCAGTGACGTGGCCGCAGCGGTTGAACCGGATTCAACACTGAGTATTGTGAACCTGATGAGGGCCGATCGGTCACTACATTTTCGGCGCTTCTCGATCCCTGGGCTGGATCTCATATCGGACACGGTCGTGGCGCGTGTGGTGCCTCCCGCGTTGAGTCTCGGCTTCCGCGACTATGCGGTGTCACCCCAAGGAGTGAGACACTTGATGTATGTCATTAATCTTCCAGGGGCTAATGCCCGTCTCGTATACCGCTTCTGGCGGGAAGATCTCGGGACTCACGAACGCGAAAGCCAAATGTCCGACTTCTCCATCTCGATAACACCCAATCCCACTACCGGCCCGCTGTTCATTTCCGGGCCGCTCGAACGCGTGAAGGAAGTAGCCATATTTAACATCCTCGGTCAGCGCGTGTTTCTCGCCCGACCTCAGCCGGGAGTGGCACCAATGGTCTTGCCGAGCCTGTCCTCTCTTCCGAATGGCTCGTATTTTCTTCATGTGACTACTCGGGCATCAACGCACGTATATAGGGTACTTGTCATCCATTAGGAAAAGGAGGTTGAACATGTTGATCCGAAGAATATCTATCTCACTGCTGGTCATCGCTTTCTTCGTGCAAGGGCTGAACGCAGATTGGAGCAGGATCATTCTGTGGGAGCCAGCCTATCAGGATGATTACGCAGCATCAGTCGGAGCCGTAGTTGCGGATGTGCATCATTCGTGGCCGGGGAAAGAAATCTTAGTAACGGACGGCTTCTCAGTCCACGTGATTAGAGTGGACAATTCGGAGGAAGTTGAACTCCAAATACCGGAGATGTACCTCCCCGGTTTCCCACCAGCCCCCGAGTATCGCCTTTTGGCCCGTAACATCCCGACAGTCGGGGATGTAAATAATGACGGATTCAACGACATAGTCGTGGCCATCCAGGACTCATGGGGCCATGTGGCGGAGCCGCCGCAAAAATACTACTCTGTTGTAGTGTGGTGGTTGTGGAACAACGAAACTGAGACATTCGATGATCCAAGGCAATTTGGCTTGGGGCTTGGCGAGACGTCTGACTGGGAGGTCCCTGTCATTTGCCGGACGGGATATGGTTCAGGAGAGATCAACGTTGCTTTCTATGGTTGTGTGGAAGAGTACTCCACACGGTATGCTGATTTTGACCTGACGGTGCTGGACTTAAGTACCGATCCCCCTGCGTTTGTTTCGGCAACGCGACGAATGATGTATTGGCCGTATATGTTCGCGAATACATGCCTTCAGGCTGCCGACTTGGATTTTGACGGCTACGATGAGCTCATCGCTGGCAATGATTTGGCCGTAGAATGCTATGGATGGAATGGTGAAGAGTTGGTATCTCAATCCGGTTTTCCTTTCAGTATCCCGGGCAATTGCGGTAATGGATGGGGAATGTCAGATGTGAGCTGGGCTGCGGTGGGGGACATGGATGTTGATGAGAACCATGCGTTGGACATCTTTGTGCCAGTGTGTAACATGCAGTTGCGGCAAAAACGCGTATGTCGAATAGATGGGGATGGTAACTACAGAGGCTTGATTGGAGATGGTCTACAGGCTGATCAAGAGTGGAAATCATCTTCTGCTGTTCTGTGCGATCTTCGGTGTTGGTTAGACTACGAACCAGGACTCGACGTACTGGTCTCATCTGACATTCAGCATCAGCTCTACGGTGTTTCGGGTAATCCTATTGCTTCGCCCGGCTGGCCAATCCAGTCAGTTGAAGGAACTTCGGTTTTTACCAGCATTGCTGATGTGTCGGGCTTGATGCGACCACAGGTGGTAATCTGTTATAGAAATAATTGGGATAACTGGTCGCTTCGCGCCTATGATGTTCAAAATGGTCAGAATCCTTTCATGGTAACTCTGCCACAGCAAGTACCGCCTACTATTCCAATAGCTCCTGTAAGTGGTACTCCAGCCGTAGGTGATTTCGATTCCGATGGTCTAGCCGAAGTCGTGACCGTTGTTCATGGAAATGACTTCTCTCTGCGTGTTGCGCTAACTGACTTGAATACGCCGTACCGACGCGAGCTGGTCTATTGGTCACAGTTCCAAAACGGCCCCAAACACACCGGTTTGTACGCGCAGCCGGTGTCGGGAATGCAGCCGCGCGAGGAGATGACCTGGTCGGGGCGGATCGTCGTCCATGACTACTATTGGGTGCGCGAGGATCAGACGCTGATCATCGAGCCCGGCACCGTCGTCGAGTTCCGGCCCGGCGCGTGGTTGTTCGTGTACGGCACGTTGCTCGCCGTGGGACAGGGCAAGGATTCGATCTATTTCAAGCCCGACGGCACCAGCCCGTGGGGCTGGATAGATCTATCGGGAGTATCCTTAGCCCGCCTGGAGCGGTGCG
>JAHJDG010000109.1 GCA_018812265.1 bacterium
CATGCGGCACTTGATTACGGTTGTGGATCCCAAGCGCGTTCCGGAAGCCGATCCGGAATCCGTGCGCACGATGGGTGCGGCACCCGACACCACCGCGACTCCGACGGAGAAAGAAGAACCGGCCGAAAGCGTAACCGAAATCGCTGCGGTTGAAACTCCAACCGAGGAGAAATCAACCGGGGACAAGACGTCGGACGAAATAAAGACTGATGCTTGATGACGATACCTGAGCCGCCGCGAGGGCTGAAATCGCTGCGACGAGGGAAGTGAGCACGTACCGGATAAGCAAGGGGAGAGGATCATGGCGGATCTGCGGATGCCGGACATCAACAGTGTGATCATTGTTGGAAATCTGATCAAGGACCCCACGTTTCGAACCACTACCACCGGAGTACCGGTCGCCAATTTTACCATCGCCTCCAACCGGAAATTCAAGGACAACAGTGGGGTCATCAAAGAGGACGTGTGCTTCATCGGCGTGGTTGCGTGGTACAAGTTGGCGGAGAGCTGCTACGAGAATCTGCGAAAAGGCAGTGCAATTCTGGTGGAGGGTGAGCTTCAGAGCCGGAGCTGGAAAACGGAGGATGGCTTCAACCGCAGCACGGTTGAAATCAAGGCTCGTCGGATTCAGTTCCTGAACTATCGTGATTCGCATCCCGAAGAGACGACCATGACCGAACAGGAAAGCGAACCGAGTGAGCGTGGTACGGGAGACGAAGCGGCCGACGATCGAACGGCAACCGAGAAGGCCGATTCGGATTTCGGATTCGGCTATCGCGGGATTAAGGTGTGAGTTGTTACATAGGGTGACATAGATGCAGGTGATTCTTCGAAAAGAGCACGATTCTCTCGGTAAAACGGGAGACGTTGTTACGGTCAAACCCGGTTATGCCCGCAATTTTCTCATTCCGCGCGGCATTGCTTATCCGGTGACCCAATCGAATCTCCGCCGTTTGGAGAATGAGCGACAGGTGCTGGCGATGCGGGATCTCCGGGATCGCCGCAAGGCGGGTGATCTCAGCGCGAAGCTGGAAGGTTTGCGGCTCCTTGCGGCGGTGCAGGTGGGCGAGGAGGACCGGATGTTCGGGTCGGTTACGGCGGCGGACATTGCCGAGCTCATCAAAGAGCGCGGTGTGGAAGTGGATCGCCGCCGGATTCAGCTTGACGAACCCATCAAGCACTTGGGTGAGTTTTCGATTCCGATCAAGCTGCATCGCGATGTGACCGTCATGATCACGGTGGACGTGGTGAAAACGAACTGAGTATTACCACGTTGCAGAAATGGAATCCCCCGGATAGGTCATCCGGGGGATTTTCCATTTCGGGATTCGGCAGTCGCGCTATACGCCTGACGAATCGTACTCGGAATCCGCTCGCTCGAAAAACGAAGTGTGTTTCCGAATGTGGCGGAGGATCAAGAACAACAGGAAGGAACCCAGGAACAGGTAGAGCCAGAAACGATCCGGATGGAATGCGCGCATCGCCAGTGATGCCATCAGGCTCTTGATGACGGTGATGGCGGCGATTATGGCGGTGAATCCGTAGAATTCACCCCTTACGGCCGCGCGGAATGAAAACGATAACTCGGCTCGTTTCCACTGGGCGAGTCGGGGAAGGAGAGCCGGCGTTCGCTGGGCCCACTGAAGATACCGCTCGCCGAATCTTGCTTCCAGGAACTTTTCTTCCACGGCGATGATTCGTTCATAGAAAAGCAGATAGGCCAGAACTCCCACCAGAACGAAAAAAAAGCATTGAGTAACTAGGAGCACGCCCAGAATGATCAGGATATTGCCGAGGTACAGGGGGTGACGCACAACGGAGTAAGGTCCGGTTACGTTCAGGTGATCGGCAATCTGTCCGCGGGTGTTCCGGCCCGACGATCCGGCCGAAGCATAGCCGCTGGTCGCGCCACGCACGGTCAACCCCAAGAAGGCGATGAAAAGACAGAACAGATCATACAATCTTTCGAGGAGAGATGGAGTACCGGAAGGGTGGGGATGTGTCAGCAGCGCGATGATGCCCACCGGCACCAGCAACAGCGGCACGAAACTGCGACGCCGGAACAGCCACTCTCCCTGTCGAGGGAGTTCATGAATCAGCATGATATCGTGCTCTTTGTCAAGTGCAAATGATCAAAGGGCGAGGCGACGCCTGATTTCATCGGAAAGCACATTTGTGGAAATCCGAACCTGTTCAAGCGAGTCTCGATCCCGTAAAGTCACGGTCTGATCCTGTAGAGTCTGGTAGTCAACGGTGATCCCCCAGGGAGTGCCGATTTCGTCCATGCGGCGATAGCGGCGGCCGATGGAGCCCTGATGATCCACGAAGGTCGGACAGAGCCTACGTAAATCGCCGGCAATGTGATCGGCGACCTCGGGAAGACCGTCCTTCTTGACCAGCGAAAATACGCCGACCTTGATGGGAGCGATAGAAGGGATGAGCCGGAGAACCGTACGCAGCTCGCCTTCCTGAGTATCCTCGTCATAGGCGTCGAGAAGACACACGAAGAGCGTGCGATTCAGTCCGGCCGAGGTTTCCACGATGTAGGGGACAAACCGCTCGCGGGTCTCTTCGTCGAAGTAGGCCAGGTCCTTGCCGGAGAATTCGGCGTGGCGGGAAAGATCATAGTTGGTCCGGTCGTGGACACCTTCAAGTTCCTGCCAGCCAAAGGGAAACTCGTATTCGATGTCGAATGCATCGTTGGCGTAGTGGGCGAGTTCTTCGGGAGCGTGACGGTGAATGCGCAGTCGCTCGGGTTTGATGCCGAGTTTGACGTAAAACCGGAAACGCTCGTCGCGCCAATACTCCAGCCACTTGGGATTCTCGCCGGGTTTGATGAAGAACTGCATTTCCATCTGCTCGAATTCGCGCGTGCGGAAAATGAAGTTTCCGGGAGTGATCTCATTGCGGAAGGCTTTGCCGATCTGCGCGATGCCGAAGGGAATCTTGACGCGTGACGTATTGACGACGTTCTGATAGTTGACGTAGATACCTTGCGCCGTTTCCGGTCGCAGATAGACGAGCGCCGCCGCTTCTTCGACCGGACCCAGCCACGTTTTCAGCATCAGATTGAAGAGACGCGGTGCCGTGAGCATTCCGGTCGTGCCGCAGGAAGGACAAGTCGCTTCCGGCCAACGGAGTTTCTTGAGCTCATCCATGTCGCCTTCAGCGGTCTCGGGAATATCTCCACCGAGCGCCTCGAGCTTTTTCTTGCGGCGCCACGTTTTCACCAAGTCCTGCGCCTTGAAGCGAGCCTTGCACTGTTTGCAGTCCACGAGCGGATCCACGAATCCCGACACGTGGCCCGAGGCTTCCCAGACTCTCGGATGCATGAGGATTGCGGCGTCAATGCCGAGGATATTCTCGTGGAGCTGTGTCATTTCGCGCCACCAGAAGTCGGCGATGTTGTTCTTCAGAGCGATTCCGAGCGGTCCGTAATCCCACGTAGAAGAGAGACCGCCGTAGATTTCGGACGATTGATAGACAAAGCCGCGGCGCTTGCAAAGGCTTACGACTTTGTCGGCAAGGTTCTGTTTGGCCATGAGGAGATCGGTCAGTGTGTGTCGAAAGTTGAATCTGTTTCAGTCGAAGGGCTTGTTCCAGTGCAACGCTTCCAGTGACCGCAGCTTGCCGCGCACGGGAAGATGGGCTTCAAGATAACCGGTGAGAAACGCCGTGAGTTCCGATTGTGCCGCAGGGCTTACGCGAAGTTTGCCGGTGAATTCACGACTGGCCGTGGGCAGCTTTGCGAGGACGGCGAAAGCTTCACGGGAGATCGAGCCGTCGTGAGGCACCGTCAAGGGAACGTCGTTATGCAAAAAGGCTCCGTCGGCAAGGCGATATCTGACCGGTCCCCGTCCGGCGGCAGCCAGTGGTTTGCCGGTGAGCGGGCAAGACTCCAACCCGAGCGTGAAACCAAGTGAGCGAAAGAGCGCAAGTTCAAAAGTCCACAGGAACGGAAGAGGTGATGCGGGCAGATGGTCCAGTGACTCCAGAACCACGGCGGCCTCATCATAGAGTTCCACGTGAGGATCTTCATCGCGCAAGCAGCGACCGAGGAGTTCTACGACGGCACTGGCAACGGCCAAGCAGTCCAGATCATCACGGAGTCTTTGATGCGGAGCGAGTACCGACCACTCGCGGAGAAGCTGGAGATCGCGGCTTGGCTTGTGGTAGTACACGAATTGGGCTCGACGGAAAATTTCGAGACAGGCTGCCAGACCATGACGAGTCTTGGAACGAACTCCTTTGGCCATGAGACCTACTCGGCCCGTTTCACGCATGAAGACCGTGAGAATGAGCGAGGTTTCGCCATGACGAACGGTTCGCAGCACAATTCCATCCGAACGAATAAGCGACGGCATTTCCGCTTCACCGTTGCTCAGGCTCGGGCGCGAGCAATCGTGTCCGCGAGTTCCACCCACTCCGCAGGTGTTAGAGTCTCGGGGCGACGAGTGAAATCGAGATCGGCTCGCTGCCAGAACGGATGAATTCCGGATAGGGACGAAAGGGATCGTTTGAGCATTTTCCGTCGCTGATGGAAGCAAAACCTAACGATGCGCTCGAGCGTCGGGAAATCGGTTGGTAGATGACGTGGAAAGCGCAGGAAGTCGAATCGCACCACACCGCCGTCCACTTTAGGAGTCGGATGAAACGCGCCGGCGGGGACTGTGAACATGAAATGCGGATCGGCTTCGAGCCGGACAAAGACCGAGAGCTTACTCCAGGCTTTCGTAGCGGGCGACGCCGCCACGCGGTCGGCAACCTCTTTCTGCATCATCAGAACCGCGCATTCAATCCACGGGAGCGTCGGGTCGCTTCGCGCTCGACGGACATACGCGAGCAGTTTGAAGATCACTTCCGCCACCAGATGATAGGGAAGATTCCCCGCGATTTTAAAGGAGGCGGTCTCGGGAATCGAGCTCAGCTCGACGTCGAGAAAATCCTCGTGACGCAGCGTGAAGGTCGGATCGTGGCCGAACTTCTCCCGCAGCGGTTCGATGAGGCGACGGTCAATCTCGATGGCGGTCGTCTGCACTCCGGTGCGGAGAAGTTCCTCGGTCAGGATGCCGCGACCGGGCCCGATCTCCAAAACAGCTTCGCCCGGTCGAAGACCGAGCGCACTGACGATTCGAGTCGCGTAGTTTCGCTCGACAAGGAAGCATTGTCCAAGACTCTTCTTGGCGGCTACGCGTTCAGGCATGTTGGGCCGCGCGATCAGACTCCGAGCTTGCCGAGAATCTGAGGGATGTCGGTAAACGTCTTGGCGACGTGTGCGCCGGCCGATTCAAGTGCTTTGAGTTTGGACTGCGCCGTACCCATGTCTCCCTCGACGATGGCTCCCGCGTGGCCCATGCGTTTGCCGGGAGGAGCATGGAGTCCGCCGATGATCGCAACGACGGGCTTTTTCATCTTGGAAATCGTCGAAGCGGCGACTTCCTCGTATACTCCGCCGATTTCTCCGGCCAGAACAACGGCCTTGGTCTCGGGGTCGCGCTCGAAAAGGTCGAGGATATCATTGAACGTACTACCGAGAATGGGATCACCGCCGAGTCCAACACAGGTGGTTTCGCCGTAGCCGGAGCGAGTCAGCGTGTCGGCCAAGTAGTAGGTGATGGAGCCTGAGCGCGATACGGTGCCGACGCGGCCGCGTTTGAACGCAAGCGGGGGGATGATTCCGATATTGGCGCGTCCCGGAGAAATCACGCCGGCGGTGTTGCCGCCCAGGATGAGCGCGCCGTGTCGCTTGGCTTCGCGGCGTACCATCATCATGTCGGCGATCGGAATGTGTTCGGGAACGACAACCACCGTGCGAATTCCCGCGTGAACGGCTTCGATCACGGCGTTCTTCACGGCCGGAGCGGGAAGGAAAACGACCGACGTGTCGGCCTGATGATTGGCCACGCATTCGGCCACCGTGTCATAGACGGGGAGATCGTGAACGGTCTGTCCGCCTTTGCCGGGCGAAGTGCCGGCGACAATGCGCGTGCCGTAGGATTTCATTTCCCCCGTATGAAACTTGCCCGCGCCGCCGGTGATGCCCTGCACGATCACGCGGCTGTTTTCGTCAATGAGAATAGCCATTGCTGAGAAATGAATGGTGGGAGCGTTTAGAACACGTAGTCAAGCTGGATGCGGAACGATAGACGATCCTGCGAGGCATTATCGCCGGTGTACTCGCGGCCCGGTTGGATTTCCGGATACTCGTTGCTGTTGCGTGGCTGTATCCACGTCTTGGGATGCGAGCTTTCTCCCGTCAGCTTGAAACGGACGGACAGCGCATCGGACAGACGATTGGAGATCGAGAACCACCAGCGGGCAGCCTTGTCATCCAGAACCACGAACTCGCTGTCCTCGAAATTCCAGAGAAATCCATCGTAGACGAGCCACGCTCCGCGGACCTTGAGGCGCGGCGAGAAGTAGTGGGTGAGTTCCACGCCCATCGCTTCGCTGGGTGACAGTGTCTGTCCGTCGAGCGGCGATTCGCCCGTAGGATCGGTCTCACCGACGAGTCGAGGTCGGGGAGTGAAACGCGTGTAACCGCTTGCGTAGAGTAGCTGCAGGTTGTCGTAGCGGGACAGGCGGAACTCGAAATTAATCCGGTTTTCGTAGGTTTGGAATCCGGTTTCCTTCTCGGGATTGTAGTTCCAGCGGCCCTGGAGTTTCTGACGCAGGCGGATTACGACGGGCCAGAGGGGACGATAGGTGATCTTCGCCACCCAGCGATAGTAGTCGGCCTGATCGGCCACGCGCGTCCAATTGTCGAGTTCTCCGACAACCAACAGCGGCCGCGAAACCTGATAGCGGGTCTCGAGATACATTCCCCGTTCCGCTTGAGGAGTTGCGGAGTGGCGGTGAACCTGAGCGAAGATCGGATTACTGAGATAGAATTCGTCCTCAAACGTCGTGCCCTTAAAACGCTGGTAATTGGCGTAGCCGCGAGAATAGGGATTGTCGTAACCGATGTCGTAATCGCGATAGAGGGCAAGAACGGTGAGCGAATTCCACTGTGCGTGTACCGAGGCGACAAGACCATGCGGATCATCGCCAATTTGCAGATACGATCCGGTACGCTCGAGTTCGGCGTACTCGAACTGGAACGTATAGTTGTTGACCACGGTCATGAGGTCAAGGCCGTATACGCGGCGGACGGATCTGGAATCGCCCCAGATTTTGGATGAAGCGGACGAGCGATAGGAATTCAGAATCTCCGAGTTCATAACGTCGGCGATCTCATCACGCTCGGTGGGATCAATGATCGAGAAGATCTCGACCGTCGTGTCACGACCGGCGCTACCCGAGTCGGTGCGCGCGGCAAACGAGAAACTCTCGCCGATTCCCGCCTTGAGTTCGCGGTCGTACATAAACTGCGTGGCGGTCAGACCGATCGAGGTTCCCGCCCACGGGCGAACGGCAATCTCGCCTCCCAAGCCGACTTCCGTCACGGCGTCGAGCATGGATTGCTTGCCCTCGAATTCCGGGACGTAGACGGTATCTTCATTGCCGAGTTTCTGCCAAGATGGATAGATATCGTCATCCGTGCGGGGAACGATGGTGATGAGACGGTTCAGAGAAAGGTCGGGATTGAGGATCGCGTCCTTTTTCTCGTTGGAGAAGAAACCGATTGCCTTGAACGGTCCGGCAGACGATTCGAAAGCCGCTCCGCGAAGGGTGAATTCCTGCGAGCGCGACAGATCGGGCGCGATTCCGGTGATGCGCTTGTCGAATCCGAATCCCGAGTAACGGGGACTGAAGTAATCGCCGCTTTCCATCGCCACGCCTTGACCCAAAGAAACCTGATAGTTTCCGATATAGGCGCGGTCAATACGGACCGGGCCGAATTGCTGTTTTTCGACGCCACCGAACCATTTGAGTTCCGGAATCTTCACCGGATCGGTGGAGGCATAGATCGTTTTCTCACCGAGATTACGGTGCCAGAGAAATCCGGCCTTGTAATCACGATCGTAGGTCAGACGAAGTTTGTGGCTGGCATCGGGAATGGGATCCACGAGCACACCCGGATCCACGGCGAGCTCTTCGTCGGCGAAAAACGGCGTATTATAAGCACGGAACGTGTACGAACCGTGCACCCGGCGACGAATCTGACGGCTATCGTAACCCAGATAAGTGCGGGCGTTGCGATAGCCCCAACTGGATAGCCCGGGAACGGCGCGCAAGTCGCGCGTACTACGAATTCCTCCCTGCCGCTGCACCTGCCGATAGATGGAGACGGCGTCGGCGGGCGAGACGTTCTGTAAATCCATGAGATCGTCGAGCGTGGCTTCGTTGACGTTGAGCGGTTCCATGAGCCGGTCAATCCACTCGTCAACAAGTCCGACGTTGGTGCCTTCCTCGGTGCCGAGTTGCTCGATACGATAATAAGCGTCTTCGATGCGCTCGATACGCTCATCGGCGGGGCGGGGCGGATCCACGCGAACGAGATCGCGCAGGCGAGCTTGAGTTTCGGCGTCAAACTCGGGAAGCTCGTGGAGCTCGTAGATGTTGTCGAACGGGCCCTCGTAAAGAAGGCGTTGCCAGATCGCGTCCGCCTGTTTTTCGGTAATGGGAAGCGCGCGAATCTCGCTGTAGGTCGCGGAGTTCAGATCGGGCTTGTCCGAAGCGACCGCAAGGGTGGAGATCGTAAACGCCAATGCGATGAGAGCCAGCCAATTGTTCACTTGCCGCGCCACAGATCACCTAAGCCTTGTTCGATGTTGAAACCGATGCCGATCAGATGAGAGGGATTAAAGATCGGATGATAGAGGAATGCGTAATCTATGACCAGCTCGCGGAAGTGCAGGCCGAAACCGGCGGTGAAGCTGTTGGGATTGGTGTTGATGCCGAAGCGAAGATCAAGGGGTTTCACGACGGTGGCGTTGACGCCGCCCTTGAACTGAGTCTCGCCGCTTACGACACGCTCGACGTCGAAGGTGGTGCGCACGCCGTAGTAGGGGAAGTAGCTCACTCCGCCGGAGAGAACGCGCGGCAAATCGCGTTTGACGCCTTCACCCATCTGGGGATGATTGATGTTCTTGAACGATCCCCCCAGACGGAAACGATCCCAGAGCTGAGCCGTTGCGCCGACGTCGAGACCGAGGGTGGCGGCGCTTCCAAGATCTATTGCCGGCTGATTCTCGTATCCCACCGACTCGCCCAGACTCCAGGAAATAAGCTTGACGGTATAGCCGAAGGCAAGCGATGTGTGCAGATCTTCCTGCAACATGAGACCGTGGGCAAGGAAGATCTCAGTTTCGGCGGACATCGTGTGGCCGCCTTCGCGGGTGCCGAGTGTCTGGATTCCCGCGGCCAGTCCGCCGGCGCGGCCCGGAAGCTGCGAGAACCCGGATGCCGAAAGATGGGACAGGAAGCTGAGCCCCCACGGTTGGTGATGAACCAAGCGCCCCTCGGTTCCCTGCGAGTAAGCCAGACCGGCAGGATTGTAATGGGGCGCTTCCGCTCCCGTGGCGGCAGCAGTGAATGCGCCACCCACAGCCAATGCCGCCGGGACGGGCGGATTCGGATTGGAGATGAGCTGGGCCATTCCTGCCACAGGAAAGACCAGCATTAAAGCGAAGATGAGTACGCTTCTCAAGAATGCCTCGTGTTGCGGAGAATGCGTTCGGAAAGTTACAGCTTGGTTCCGATAACGACGGGTTTCACGACCGCGTCGCTGCTGCCGTCGCGCACGGATTCGAGATGGAGAATATACGTGCCGAGCGGGAGCAGGTTTCTTAGTTCATCGCGCCCGTCCCACCAGATTTCGTCGGGACCGCCGGATCGCTTGTCAATCAGAGTCGTTACCAAGCGTCCTCGAAGATCGAAGATGCGCAAGCGAACTTGACCGAGCGGCGCATTGTAAGCGATTCGCAGCTTCTGACCGAGGTCGGGAGCGAACGGACGATTGGGGACGTCGAGAATCAATTTATCGGAAGGCGGACCGGCGGTTGACACGGAGAAGTCCTCGGCATAGCCGGCGAGCATTTGGAAATCACCGTCGTAGGTTGAACTCGGTCCCGCCACGCTGCAGGTGACGCCCACCAGATCGCGAAGGCGGTAGGGATGGCCGTCGAGTATTACCGTGTCCAAACCCATGTCGTTCCAGATACGGATGGTCACATTGCCCGTGCCGTCGTCAATCATGATGTTCGTGCCGCCGCCGACGTTTTCGTCCACCTGATAGATGGTGCCGGTAACTTGCACCCACGTTCCCGCACCGTAATTGTCAGGGAGCGAGGTCCAGACGAGGTCGCGCTGCGTGCGGCGATCTCCGGTTGCCAGCATGACCGGTTCGGGCAACGGCTGATTTTCGCTCAAGACGATGACGTCGGTGTTGGGTGCGCCGTTGAAATCCTGAAGTTGAATGGTGCCGGCGTAGGAACTGGCGATACCGCTGATCGTGATGAGGTTTCCGCGCCGGATACCCGGGAAATTCGCGGCGGGACCCGACTGCGAGAGACTGAATCCGCGGCCGCTTCCGTCCTGGATGTAGGCCGAAATGCGACGCGAACCGGACGTGGTGGTTACGTCCTGAACGAAGTTCACAACGCCGCGCAGCGTAACCGGCAGTCTCTCATAGCTCTGAAAATCCCGATAGATGTCGGCGATCTGAACGTATTCGCCCGGTTCGTAGCCGCTGAATCCGATGACGGCTCCAGTCAGAGCGTTTCCGGAAACATCCTCCACGCGAGTGACCGTCAACTGGTACGCATGGGACGGAAGCAGTCTTTCCAGAGTAATGAGCTGTATGGTTTTATTGGTGCTGAATAGATACGCCGAATCAACATGAAGCTCGGTCAGAGCTGTATCGGTCTGATCCACAATCCGATAGTTGGCGATATCAGCGATATACGCGGACGACAGTCGCTCGTTGAACAGCACGTTGACGGTAGTGTCGCTGATAGCGGTTGCGCTGACCAGACTCGGCGGACGGCGATCCACGATTCCGATATCGGCATCGAAACGCGGGGCGAGCTCCCAGCCGTGTCCGCTATAGTAGCTGACACAACCGGTAATGGAAGTAAACGTATCGCCGATAAACGGAACGTATTCGAACGGCGCATCCTTGACCACGTATGCAGTACCGGTGGCATCCGTGATGCGAAAGGCGGGATACTGTGTGGGCCAATCACTGGTGTTGGACACCCAGCATCTCCCGACCTGTATCAGACAGCCTTCATAGGCTTCGGAGGAATCGGGAAGTTCTCCAACACGAACAAGGAGAGTATCGAACGCCGCCCCCTGGCCCAATACCGTGACTACCGCGCCGCCCGTGAACTCGGTCAGACCATTATATTCAATGACCTGCCCCGCCACGCGTACGCAATCCCCCAGTGCGGGGGCAATCGAGCCGCCGTAGACAAATATCCCTGACCATCTACCGCCTTCCGGGGCGATCCCGATGGGATCGCTCATGTAGAAATCGTCGCCGTTGTTACCGAAGCCCGCACCGGTGACAATGCCGATCACAGTGACTACGGAATCCGCATAGCGTGAACTGCCGCCAGTGGGATTGCCTGTGAATTGAAGATCATAGATCGTGAGAATGGACGAACGAACAACGTAGCTGTAAGTCGTGGCTGGAGCATTAGCGGGACTCGTTCCGGCGGCACCCTCGTCGTCTTGGGCCCAGAGATAGTAGTAGCAGGTGGATCGAGCCGGGCCGGCGGGAATGATCCCACCCCAACGGCTGTCCCCGGCCGCTCCATCACCGTGCAATCCGTCATCGTACATCGGGCGTTCGATGAATTCGCCGGTGTTTCCGAAGCGATAGAAAAGGGAGGCCGATGCAACGGCTCCGTCATCGGTGATGATCGCCGTGACGGTATCGGACTGGAATTCGCTCGGTGTGGTCGGCCGATTGGCGATCGCCGAGAAGAGTGGGGCGCGGTTACTGAAGAATCCGAAATCGTTGTCATCGCGAGGATTCAGAGTATAGACCGTGCCGACGGAGGTCACCAGACCGCGCAAGTAGCGTAGCGTGTCCCCGACCAACGGGGAATGTGCAAACGTCCATCCCCGCCCGACCACCACGGGTCCACTGCCGTCATCCACCGTGAACTCGGTTCCCTGCACCGCCACCACGACGGCGTTTGTGAGCTCGACGAGCACCCCCTCGGCGGATTCCCCAATCTCTCCCGAGCCGACCATTGCCGGTGCGACCAGCGATCCGGGTTGGCCGACCACGAAAGATCCCGAAACGATATTGCGCAGCCGGGTCTGTCCGTTCGACTCCTGGACCTCGGCCTGAAACCGAACCGAATCCCCGATGGAGAGATTGCGATTCTGGTTGTCATTGACGAGGATTCCGTGCCAAAGACCGCCCTGGGGATCAGAAATGAAATAGCGGATCGGCTGAGCCGTGTAGCCCACGGCGGTGACGACTCCCCCCGTTGCGACGGTCTGGCCCACGAGAGGCGAATTCCCCCCCGAATCAGTGGTGAATTGAATATCGTAGATTGTCACTTCCTGCGCGAATGCGCAAGACATTGACAATATTATAGATAAAGAAAGAAGTGTGCGATAGAGCATGGCAGTTGGGGGGGTGAACCGTGGATTCAGCAGAGAAAATAGCAAGTCTAATAGTATAGCCATTCCTATCTGCATTTTCAAGCATTCGTGCCATCAATCGTATAGATTTTCGGCCTCCGGCAGGGGCCGGATCGTTGCAATTCTGGGGGCGTTTGGCTACCTTGATTCCGTGTTTTTTCAACTTCTCAAGTGGTCACTTGCGCGGCTCATACTTTCCGGATTCGGACTTGGTCTGAGCATCGCCTTGCCCTGCTGGGGGCAAGGGCTGGCCGGTGATTCGGCCTTATTCGCCCGCTACTGGCAGCTGGTTGAGACCGGCGACTCGGCCGGCGCGACTTCCTACCTATTTGGTCTGACCGACTCGACCAACCGACGGACGGCCCCGATGGCGGGTCTCCTCCTCGGGTGGACGGCCTACAATCGTGGCGACTACACGGGAGTATCGGTGCAGCTCGATCTCGGTGTTCCGGCGGAACTTGCCGACCATGCGCTCTTCCTGCGGGGCGATGCTCTTGAAAGGGCCAACCAGAAGGCGTTGGCGATTCCCTTCTGGGATTCTCTGGCAAGGGATACGACGTCGGTCTATGGACCGGAGGCGCGGGTACGATTGGCGGATTGGATGCGCGAAACCGGTGAGATTGAACGGTTCCTCGAATTGGCCACAGAACATCGTATTCGATCTGCCGGTGACGCCAATCGTCAACGTCTGGATTTGACGGCGGCGGAGATAATGGCCTCACTGGACCGGCATGAGGAGGCGGTGGAGATTCTCTTCGGCGCTCTGGTAACGGCACCCGCCACTGACGGGGCATCGCAAATCCACAATGCGCTGGCCGGCTACCGGAGGAAACACGGTTTCATTCCGCGGGGGATCACAAAGGCGGAGCTTGACGCGGAACTGGCGGGTCTGGAAGGAGCGCGAGCCTTTCGGAAAGGGCTTCATCGCGTTCATTCGCTCATGCAGACGTCCGAAGGGCCCGAGCTGAGCGAAGCCCTGACGTACTATCAAGGACGGTTCGAAAGTGGACTCAAACAGAACCGCAAGGCAATCTCGAGTCTGCAAAATCATCTGCGCCGGTTTCCCGATAGCCGGTATCGGACCAGTGCGGAATTTTATCTGGGGCGTTCCGCCTATCTGAGTGACGAGGACACGGTGGCCGTAAAAGCTCTGCTTGCGATTGCGGATCAGGATGACGACCTTGATCTGGCGGGCCGGGCTCTCGAATTGCTGGGGACTCTGTATTTGGAACGGGATTGCCCTCACGAAGCGGAGATCGCGTTTCGCAGATGGCAGACGCTCAGTCGGGGGACGGCGAGCGAGCGCGATTGTCTCTGGCGGTTGGGGTGGTCGCTGTGGGAAACGGATCAGTCGGCTGCCGCTGCGGAAGCCTGGCAGGAACTTTTCTCGATTGATTCGACCTCTGCGTATGCGCCGGTGGCGCTCTATTGGAGCGCGCGCGCGCTGGCTCGGGCCGGACGGGTGAATGCGGCCGCCCGACAGATGGAGCGGCTCTACCGGCTCTATCCGCACTCTTTCTATGCCGTGACGACGTCGGATCCTCCGCAAGACGCGGAGCCGGTGGAAATCCCGCTCAGAGTGCCGACGTTGGACGACATCTGGTCGGCGGGCGCTCGGCACGCCAAGCGATTCTGCCTGCTGACGGCGATGCGACTCCCGAAACTTGCCCTTCGGGAGTGGCCACGGGCGCAGAATGAACTTCCGGCGTGGGAGGGTTTGCCGTGGTGGGAAGCTCAACTCCACCTCTGGAATGGAGATCGTACGGCGGCGATGCGAGTCGTGCGAACGGACCTTGCTCCGTTCGTGAGATCGGCTGGAAGTCGACCTGCCGATTTTTTTGCCGTGCTCTATCCATTGGATTTCGATCCGCAGATCATCAAGCTGGCACGGCAGTACGGCATTGATCCCTATTTCGCATTTGCTCTGATTTGTCAGGAAAGCCATTTCAATCCGGCGGCGGTCAGTTCCGCGGGGGCGACCGGACTCATGCAGCTCATGCCGGAGACCGCAAGGATTGAAGCGCGCAAACTTGGACTCTCGTATTCCCAGCGCAAACTTGCGGATCCCGACTACAACCTGAAGTTGGGAATGGCTCATTTGGCCGGCTTACTCAGGGAATTCTCCGGCGATTCCGTGCTTGTATTGGCCGCCTACAACGCAGGTAAGGCGACGGCAACGAAATGGACGGCCGAATTTAATGCGCGGGATCGGGACGAGTTCATCGAGCTGATTCCCTATCGAGAAACACGTTTGTTTGTCAAACGGATTTTTGAGCATCGCGCCGCATACCGTCGGCTATATCCTGACGTTTTTACATCGCTTCCGGCCAAACCGGTCCATGAACCTTCCACGGAGTGACATGGCCTATTCTCGCGAAGAACTGACCAAGTTGACGCACCTCGTACGATGTGCAGGTTGAGCCAGCAAGATGGATCCGGCGGAGCTGGATCGAATGCTCAAGGGCTTGCCCATGCCTACCGACCCGAATCTGATTCTCGGCTATTCCAGTCGGGATGATGCGGCGGTGTATCGCCTTCCGTCGGGCGAGTGCATCGTGCAAACGGTGGATTATTTCACGCCGGTGGTGGATGATCCGTACGATTACGGCGCCATCGCGGCGGCGAATTCGCTCAGCGACGTGTATGCCATGAACGCGCGACCGCTGTTTGCACTTAACATCTGCTGTTTCCCGCGGAAACTGCCATCGGAAATCTGGGGAAATGTTCTGCGGGGGGGAGCGGAGAAAGCGGCGGAGGCGGGAATCTCGATCGTGGGCGGCCACACGGTGGATGATCCCGAACCGAAGTACGGTTTGGTGGTTACGGGAATTGTTGATCCCGCGAAGATGTGGACGAACGGCGGAGCGCAGGCGGGCGACGCGCTGATCCTGACCAAGCCGATCGGAACCGGACTCATCACCACGGCCCTCAAGAACGAAGTCGTTACCGCCTCGGAAGCCGGTGAGGCAATCGGAGCGATGAAAGAATTGAACCGATCCGCGCAGAACGTGCTGGCCGATTTCGAGGTTCACTCGTGTACCGACATTACCGGAAACGGTTTGATCGGTCACGCGGCGGAGATGGTCGAGGCATCGGGAGTGGGAATG
>JAHJDG010000110.1 GCA_018812265.1 bacterium
CCCGGACTTCGGGCGGTGCCGACCGGTCAATCCACCGCGCGGGTGGGCGAGACGAAGCAACCGGAACTTCCACCGGTTATGGCGAATCATACGCCGCCGGTATTCCGCCCCATCTACACCACGCCCGGAATCGCCCAGATGCGTAGCTATGGCGAATCCGATCGTGGCCACCGCTCGCTGGATGAAGTGTTGCGCTACATCATCTATCGCGGCGGGCAGCGCTACGACTCGGTGGCGGCCACGCTGCTCACCTACACCGACAACGGCCGCGGGGCCGGATTGCCGGAAAATACCCCCTACCAGTATACGGTGACCGCTCGCTATGACAACAACCGGGAGTCACCACCCTGCCAGGCGGTTACGGCCAGCTGCAACATGTCCCCCGGCGCGCCGACCAACATCACCCTCACATCCGTCGGTACCACGCAGATGCGGATCCAGTGGACGGATCCTACGTTGAACGCCGACGGCACGCCGTGCGTAGACCTGGCCGGATTGAAGGTCTATCGCGACGGAACGTTCCTCGCCAATGTCAATCCCGCTGTCAACCAATATGTGGACATCCCACCCGTCAACGACCAGTTCTACACCTGGTCGGTGAGGGGTTTTGACGAGGTCCCGAACCTTGGACCGGCCGCCGGCCGGACCGGAGCCGTGGAAAGCCCGTGGGAGGTCGTGGACATTGACTGGGTAGACATCACCGGAGTTGGAACAAACACCGGCATCACCGGCGATGACCAGAACGCCGGTCCGTTCACGCTCGGATTCAGTTTCCCGTACTACGGTGGCACCTATACTTCGATTCGAGTGTGTTCCAACGGTTTCTTGCCGTTCAGCAGCACATCTACAACCTGGACCAACACGGCGATCCCCGCCACGGCCGAGCCGAACAATGTCCTCTACCCATTCTGGGACGACATGGATCCGTTTGTCGGAGGGCAAATCCTGTACTACGCGGACGCCGCCAACCAGCGCTTCATCGTGACCTGGGTTGCCGTTCCGCATCACCTCGAAACTGCACCGTACACTTTCCAGGTGATTATTTCTCCCAGCGGGAGCATCCGCTATCAGTATCTGACGATTCCCACGGCTGGTTCGGGCAATACGAGTTGCACGGTGGGCGTCGAGAACGCCACCGGCACGGAAGCTCTGCAGCTCTGCTACAACAACACCGGTGCTTTCATTCCCACCTCCGGCACCGCCGTGGAGTTCTGGGGCGGTCCGGCGGGTACCGTCGAAGGTGTGGTTCGGGCATTCGGAAGCAACCAGCCCATTGAGAATGCCAAGATCTGGGCGACCGGCTGGGCGGATACCGTCTACACCGATGCGCTGGGTTCCTACACAATGGATCTGGATCCCGCCACCTACACGCTGAACGTCACCCACCCTCACTATTGTTCGGAGACCTACCAGATCGTAATCGAGGACGGTGTGATTACGGTTCGCAATGCCGTGCTGCGCGCCCCGCAGGCGCAGGTTTCCGTCAGCACGATCAACGTGGAAGTCGGACAGAACCGGCAGACGACTCGTACGTTCACCATCTCCAACAATGGTGGTCAATGCCCGCTCTCGTTCACGATCAGCGACACGGTGGCGTGGCTGAGTGCCGCCCCGGTTTCGGGGACGGTCAATGCCAACGCCTCGCAGGAGATTACTGTCACGTTTGCGCCGGGTACGATTCCCCTCGGCGATTATCAAGCACCGTTGATGATCGCCTGCAATGCCGCCGGAACGCCATTCACGGTCAACTGTTTCATGCACGTTCTGACGGTCACCGAACTGGGCGGCGCAATCCCGACCGAGTTCGCCTTCCGCGGCAACTATCCGAACCCGTTCAACCCGATCACCCAGCTCCGCTTCTACGTGCCTCAGCAGAGTCGCGTTGACCTCGTCATCTTCAACGTGATGGGTCAGGAAGTGGCGCATCCGGTGAGCGATGTGTTCCAGGCCGGCCGCTACGAGGCGACGTTCGACGCCGGCGATCTGCCCTCCGGCATGTATCTCGTCCGCATGACCGCCGGCGAGTATTCGGCGATGGGCAAGATGATGCTGCTCAAGTAGCATAGGCAACTACCGGCGGCCAACAGCCGACGGATAATCGCGCGGGGCGACCTCTTCGGTCGCCCCGCTTTGTTCTGGAGTTCTCCAAGGCAACGAAGAGCGCATCCTGACATTATGTTCAAGACGCCTTAGTTTCACGAGGTTACGACGATAGCTTGAGATTTTGCGAAGGGCGTGGTATCTTGCGGAAGAACACCGATCAACGGAACACTCGCCTATGATGAACTGGATCTGGCTCGGACTTCTCGCAGTGGGGATCGTCACCGCCGCGTTCACCGGACGAATGGAAGCGATTACCAAAGCGGCCTTTGACGCCGCCAAGACCGCGGTCGAGCTGTGCATCGGGCTGATTGGCATTATGGCTCTGTGGCTGGGATTGATGAAGATCGCCGAAGAAGGCGGACTCGTGCAGGCGCTGGCAAAGCTCATGCGGCCGGTCATGCGCCGCCTGTTCCCCGACGTGCCGCCCGAGCATCCGGCGATGGGCTCGATGCTCTCCAATATTGCCGCCAATCTGCTCGGTCTCGGCAACTCGGCGACCGCGCTCGGTCTCAAGGCCATGCAGGACCTTGAGAGCCTGAATCCGCGCAAGGGTACGGCCACGCACGCGATGGTGATTTTCATGGCTATCAACACCACCGCCATCACGCTGATCCCGGCCACGGTGATCGGCCTCCGCGCGGCGGCGGGCAGCGCCCACCCGACTTCCATCATCGGCACTACGCTGGTCTCGTGTACGACAGCGATGGTCGTAGCCGTGACGACGGCAAAACTGCTCGGACGAGCCAAACGCTTCCGCGAGGTGCAGGAATGAGTGAATCCTTGTCATCCGTCGCGCAGGAAGTGGCAAGCTGGGCGATTCCGGTCATCATCCTCGCCATCGTTGTCATCGGGGCGATCCGCCGCGTCAAGATCTACGAGAGTTTCGTCGAAGGCGCGAAGGAAGGTTTCACGGTGGCGATCAAGATCATTCCCTACCTCGTGGCGATTCTGGTGGCGATTGCCGTATTCCGCGCTTCGGGAGCGATGGACTGGATGATCGCCGGACTGGCGCCGGTGCTGCGTCCGCTGGGCGTGCCGCCCGAAGTCCTGCCGATGGCGCTGATCCGTCCGCTCTCCGGTTCAGGCGCGCTGGGCGTGATGAGCGAAGGACTGAAAACCTACGGGCCCGATTCGCTCCTCGGCAACATGCTCTCGACCATGATGGGCTCGACCGAGACCACCTTCTACGTGCTGGCCGTCTATTTCGGCAGTGTGGCCGTGCGCCGCACCCGCCACGCTCTTCCCGCCGCACTGATGGGCGACGTGGCCGGAATCGCGATGGCCATTTTCATCTGCAATGTGGTGTTCGGATGAAACAACGAACGGGCGGCCACATAGGGCCGCCCCTACTGCGCCTTCAACAATCCTGAGATACATCATGCAACGAATTCTTTTTTTGCTGCTCCTTCTTCCCGCCCTCGTGCAGGCGGATACGCTGACGGTGAACACGTGGCTGACGGCCTATCGCGCGACCGAGTGGCCGTTGTTTGCCGATTCCGCCGATGTGAATGTGCTCCTCGATGCCGATGAGATTCCCTTCGAGTCGTTCCGGCCCCGCCAAAATGAGCTCGCTCCGACTCCGACGAATGCCTACGGATCGTGGGAGAAAACGACCGGTGACGCCGCTTGGCCGCGCCCCTCGTTTCACTCACCTCACGGCCTCGGCTACGCGGTTGTCTATGTTCACACGATGACCGGCGGCGAGGTCAAGGTGAATGCCGCCTGCCCGCAGCCGTTCGTGATATTTATGGACGGCAAGGAAATCGCCCGTGCCGTGAAACCCAAAGAAGACGGTCGTTTCAGCATGGAAGAAACGGTGACGCTTGAGCGCGGCACCAGCCTGCTGTTTGTCAAGTCCGTTCTCCGTCCCGACACGGCACCGGTTCTGTACGTCACTCCACCGCTCGACCGGCTCTCCTTGAGCTTCATCTCCAATGAGGGAACGATTTCGTTTACCGTTGATCCGCGCCGCACGCTGGAACGCTACGAGGACTTCACGCTGTTTGCCGACGTGTCTTCGCCGGTGATTTCTCCCGACGGCCGCTATCTGGCTTGTATTCGCAGTGAGTACGGACCGAATCACAAGCGGGAATCGTGGCTCGAAGTGTGGGATCTGCAACGGATGGACCGCGCCTACACTTTACGACCCGCCAAAGGCATCGGCAATTTGCTTTTTGTTCCCTCGCGAAACGGTCTTCTGCTCTATACAACCTCGGGGGAAGACGGCAGCGACATTTGGTCGTACTCGCTCTTTACCGGCGAGACGAAACGTGTGAAGCGCAGCGTGGAAGGGCTGGTGAAGATCGCCTGCACGCGCGGCGATCCGATCCTCTACTACACGGCGGATGAGGAGATCGAGAAGAGCAACCGCGATTATCAACTCTTCGATGAGCTGGAAGACCGTCTGACCGATTGGACGCGCACCCGCGCTCTATTTTCGCTGAATGTGGAGAACGGAGTCGGCGCGCGCGTCACTGCCATCGGCGATTCGTTCGCCCTCGACGATTTCGCGCTCTCCCCCGACCAAGGTATGATTCTGTTCACGCGCCGCCTTCCCCGACTTGGGCGGCCGTATTATGACACAGAATTCTGGGTCTACTACCCGAGAACGCTGAAGGCGAATAAGCTTGCCACACTGCCCGTCACTTTCGAGACCCGGCCGCTCTCCTTCACGTGGCTGCCCAAAGGTGACGAGATCGCGTTCGTCAGCGCCGCCTATCTATCCGAAGAGAATGACACCCTCGACCACAATCTCACCCAAACCGCTCTGTGGATCATGAATACGCGCACGGGCCAAGTGCGCAATCTCACAGCCGGCTCGACCTTCTCGATTGAGGAAGACGAAAGTAACGTTGTGCGATGGAGCTATGAGGATAATTCGTTGTGGTTCCTGGCTACCCAGGGTGGAGAAGCCGGAATTTTCAGGATTAATCCGTACGCAGAGAAACCTGTTGCGGAACGAATCACGACTTCGCGGCCTCACGTGAGCGCGTTTGATCTTTCGGCCTTCGGAACCTGTGCCCTCACGGCATCCAGCCCGACCGAACCGGGTGCGCTGTTCGTGCGAGTGTCGGGTAGCCAAAGGGAGCAAAGCGAAAGAATCGCTCGTCGCGCGGGGAGCGGAGAAGAGGTATTGATTTTTGATCCGAATGCAGGTCTGATGAACGACGTGGAAGGGGCCACGATTGAACCGTGGAACTTCGTCAATCAGGATGGCGTGACGATCGAAGGCTGGCTCTACTACGACCGCGATCTGCCTACAATGTCGAAAACGTGGCCGCTTATCGTATACTACTACGCGGGCGTCTCGCCGCGCGATCTGCGCTGGCGGTTCACCTATCAGTGGTGGGTGGCCAATGGCTACGTCGTGTACGTTCTGAATCCCGTCGGTTGCGTGGGCTATGGACCGGAGTTCGCCGACAAACACTCCAACGACTGGGGAACACTTGCCTCGCGGGACATCATCGAAGGAGTTGACAAGCTGCTGGCCGCCAAACCGTTCCTCGACGCGAAGCGCGTGGGCGCCTACGGCGGGAGCTACGGTGGATTCATCACGCTCGATCTGGCCACCAAGACCGACCGCTTCGCCGCGCTGGCCTCGCTCTCGGGAATCAGCAATATCACGAGCTATTTCGGCGGCGGACTCTGGGGATTCACCTACGGCGATATCGCCCTGCCCCGCGCCTACCCGTGGAACCGCCGCGACGTATACGTGGAAAAATCACCCATCTTCCACGCCGATAAAATCACTACTCCGTTGCTTCTCGCGCACGGTGCCGCCGATGTAAACGTCCCGACCGTCGAGTCGGATCAGATGTTCGTCGCGCTGAAACTCCTCGGAAAAAACGTAGCCTACGTGCAGTTCGCGGGCGAGGATCACATCTTTGCCAAACACGAGAACCGCGTCGTCGAGTTTGAACTTTTACGCGAGTGGTTCGATATGCATTTGAAGAACGAGCCCGCCGCCTGGAACGGGCGCTGGAAGAAATGACGGACACCGACCTAAGTACCGATCCCGGACTGGGTCTCTGTTGATTCAACAGATCACACGGTAGGGGCGGCCCGGTGTGGCCGCCCACTTTCTTGATCTTCGGGCACGCCGATTGCCCCTTCGTACTGTGATAGCGCAGCACCGGTCACGGTCAAAGGACAAGCTCCTGTCATTCCGTGACATGACGATGTAGTCTGGCGGAGTTCCGGCGGCCTAAGCAGAGAAGGGTCGGCAGAAAACAACCGGATGTTGCCGAACCGACGCGGATACCCTCGAGGATCAATAGTGGAAATGAACGTGAAGAAGCGGAGAACACGAAGACGAATCGCCGGTCTGGCGCTGGCCGTGATCCTTGTGAGCGGTTGCTCACTGCCGGAAATCCCCGATGGGGCTTCCTGGGATACCGAGATTGCCGTTCCGCTGGCTCAAAAAACCTACGCACTGTGGGAGATCGCCGATGCCGACTCGGTCATCGATGCCGAGGGCAGCGGAATCGGCATGACCCTCCCCGACTCCGCTCTCTATTTCAGCTACTACAAAGACCTCGAACCGATCTATCCGGCCCGCTCGCTGCGCTACGATCCTATCGAACATGAGATCGAGGCTCGCGCCCGCGGCCTGCGCATTCCGCTGGACGTCGAAGAGTCCCGCGATCTGTCGCTGTCCGTTCTGAATCCGACGCTTGCCAATCGTCACGGAACGGTGACGAATGTGTCGCCGTTTGCTATATCCGTAATCCTCCAACTGGCGGTCAGCGAGCTGTTCACCGCCGCTTGCGTGGACTCCGGCGATGTTCAGATTCGTTTCCGCAACACGCTGCCGTTCGCGATTTCAGCCGCCCGTCTCGCGTGGTATGCCGACCGCGTGAGCGAGGTCCGGCTCTATCAAGGAACTCTTGATGCCGTACAGGACACGAGCTACACGATGGATCTGGGCGGCACTTGTCTGGCTCCGACGATGACGCTCGAAATCACCGGAATGGCAATCGGTGGTCAGCAGGTGTTCATTGACTCTGCGCAAGGTCTGATCGTGGAAATCGTGATGAATTATTTCATCGCGGCCACCTACACGGGCATCGTCCCCCGTCAAACGATGGAAGCGGACTCATCTTATCCTCTCGAACAGCAGCACGATATTTTCGATGCCGATATCTCAGAAGGCGAACTGACGATCACGCTGACCAACAATACACCGCTGGTGGATTCGGTGCGCGTGCTTCTGCCCAATCTTCGGATCGAATCCGGCCTGCCGCTCACGGTTACGGAAGCGTTGCTGCCCGGTCAAACGCGCGAAGTGCGTGTGAATCTTGCGGGATTCGGATTCGTTGTGCCCGAACCCGCCCGCCAGGAGATAGACGGATGGGTCGAATCGGCCTCCATCGAGATGGATCATTCCGTCACTTATGGCGGAGAAAACCTGCGGACAACGGCCCGGTTCCGAACGAGCGAACTCCGCTTCCGTCGCTTCGAGGGAGTAGTCCATGACTTGGAAACGGACATCGAGCGCGACTCCTCGGAAGTGGAAGACGTTCCCGACGGCTGGGAGAACGTTCATCCGGCGGCTCTGGATATGCGATTGGATCTCACCACGGCGGTTCCCGCGATGGGCCGGCTTTCCTTCGACATGTATTCCCTGCAAAACGGCGCGGCGCTCGGTTCTGAATCACGCATGACCGACCTCTGGCTGGGAAATGACACCACGCTGCTCTTCACCGGCCTCACCGGCCTCGTTCCCGGAATTCCCGACTGGATCGGTCATACGGGTCGCGTGGTCGTGGACGGCCCGATTACGATTCGAGACACGGACGTGATCGGTGGGCGCATTGAACTGCACGCGCCGCTGCTGTTCACCGTGGATGAAACGCATATCCCCGGTGACGTCGAACGAGTCGAACTCGATGCGATGGAGGACGTGCAGCAGGTCACGCTGTCACTGCGTCTGTGGAACGGCCTTCCCGTTCATGGAACGCTGCGGCTCATCGCCGCTTTCGATTCACTGGCCGCGCTCGAGAGTTCCGGTCTGCCCGCCGAAACTCTCTGCGTGGTCGCGCTTCCTCCGGCGGTGATGAGCGGCGGACGGGTGGCCGAACCGGGCTACACCGAAATCGAGATTGAACCGCCGCCCGGCAGCTATGATTTCCTCCGTGATCCGCCGTTCTTCCTGCGATCCGAGCTCTTTCTTGAGGGAACGAACGGCGATACCCTGACAGCATACGGCAGCGACGAAGTTCGATTCTCGGCCACCGCCCGCGTCCGGTATCGCGTGAAATGGGAGGGATGAAGATGAAATACATGATGAACAACCGACCACAACACTGTTGGCTTACTCTTTTATTCCTTCTTCCCATGTTCGTCTTCGCGGCCGACGGAGACTGGGTGGCGCGTTCATTCGAGACTCGCGGCCCCGTTTCCGCCCTCGATAATCCCGCCGAACTTGGGAAGGTGAATACTCGGGATTGGACAATCGAGCTTCCCGGCGGCGGTGCAACCGTGTCGAATAACAGCTTCTCGGTGCGCTTCTGGAACGAGAACATCGCCCGAGACGATTACTGGGACGCCGCCGAAACGCAGGAGATTCTCGCCCGCATTCCGTCGGACGGATTGAAAGCCCACGCGACGGTGAACGCGCCCCTCGTTGGTGTGCGTTGGCATGAGTTCGCCTTCAACGCTCGCATGTTCGGCGGCGGGCGGGCCGATCTTCCCAAGAGTGCTGCCGAACTCGCATTCGTCGGTACGAAGTTGAATGAGAGCTATTCCATTTCCGATCTGCTCGGGCAATCGGTGGTGGTTTCCGATTACGCTCTGAGCTATGGGCATATGCTGCCGCAGCACAGGATTCCCGAGCTCGCCGCCGGAGCGACGGTTCACTACTTTCAAGGCTACGCCTACGCGAATGCCTGGAACGAAACCGCAAATCTCTTTACTTCCGCCGACGTGATTCAAGGTCAAGGCGAGTTCACCAGCGAGGCGGCTACCAACGGCAATGGTTTCGGTTTGGATTTGGGCTTGGCCGCCACGCTTTCACCGCGCTGGCGGGCTGGGCTGGCCGTGCACGGAATCGCCTCCAAACTGAACTGGAACTTGGACGAGACCACCATCTACCGCTTCGCGACTGATCAGGCCGGACTGAATCTCGACTCGCTCGACGAAGAGAACTACACCGACCGCGTGTTCGAGGACGAAGACGTGACGATCAAGGGCGGCCGTGCGTCATCACGGATGCCACTCGTTGTGCGCGCTTCGGCTCTCTTTCTGGCGGCTCCCAAGTGGACCTTGGCGGGAGTCGTGGCCGCGCAGACGAATGACACGCCGCTCTCCGAATCTGGTCTGGAAGCGGGCGCGGCGGCTCAGTGGCAGAGCACGTCGTGGAGCGTCCTGCAGGGCGGAATTCAGCTCGGTGGGACGCATCGGACGCTGTTTTCCTTTGGCGGGGGTGTACGATTGGGAACCTATGAGCTTGACCTGAGTATCGCGGCGGCGGGCGGATTGTTCAATTCCGCTCATGGCATGGGTGCGGCCATCTCCCAGCGAATTGCCTTCTGATCTCCTTGTAGTAAGTTGAATCTGGACCTGTAGGGGCGCATGGCGATGCGCCCGTCCCCCACTGACAATCGAATCGTAGGGCGCATTGCGATGCACCCTTTTCCTCTCTGACACGTAACCCTCTATAAAACAACAGGACGAGCCTCCGATTTCGGTTGACAATCTGAGACATGATTCGTATATTATGGGTCTAAAACCAGACCATAATTGTCTAATTCTAATCCAAAAGTAGGGCTTCATTTGCAAAGCCCGGTCACTGGCAATCAAGCGGGTCATTGCCTCGCTTGGGGATACCCTTCCGGGAACGAAGAAGCCAGGAAGCGGGTTCGCGAAGTACGAATCGGCGGTGTAAGTATTGGCGGCGGCCGTCCCGTAGCGATCCAGTCCATGACCACCACCGACACCCGCGACCCGTCCGCCACGCTCGAGCAGATTCACCGGCTCGAAGAAGCGGGCTGCGAGATCGTGCGCGTGGCCGTACCCGACGACGAAGCCGCGGCGGCCCTGCGCGAAATCAAGAAGGGCACGCGCATTCCGCTCGTTGCCGACATTCATTTTCACTACAAACTGGCTTTGAAGGCAATTGATGCGGGCGTGGACAAGATTCGCATCAATCCCGGCAATCTCGGGGGGGAAGATCGGGCGCGCATCGTAACGCGGGCCGCGCGGGAAGCGGGAATTGCCATGCGCGTCGGCGTGAACTCGGGATCACTCGAGCGCGAACTGATTGACAAGTACGGCGGCCCCACGCCGCAGGGGATGGTTGAATCTGCGCTCGGGCACTTGCGCTTTCTGGAGGACGAAGGCTTTGCTAACATCGTCGTTTCGCTCAAGGCCTCGAACGTGCGGCGGATGATCGAAGCCTACACGCTCATGCGCGCGGCCTGCGACTATCCTTTGCATCTCGGCGTGACCGAAGCCGGGCCGCCTTCGACGGGAACGATCAAGAGCGCGATGGGCATCGGCTATCTGCTCTTGAACGGCATCGGCGAGACCTTGCGCGTTTCGCTGACCGCCGATCCGGTCGAGGAAGTTCGCGTCGGCTGGGAGATTCTGAAAGCGCTCGGACTTCGCGCGCGTGGGCCGATGCTGGTGTCGTGTCCCTCGTGCGGGCGCTGCGAGGTGGACATCATTGATCTGGCCACCCGCGTCGAAAAAGCCCTTGCCGGAGTGAAGAAGCCCTTGCACATCGCGGTGATGGGCTGCGTGGTCAACGGCCCCGGCGAAGCCCGCGAAGCCGATCTTGCCGTCGTCGGCGGCAAAGGCAAGGGACTGCTCATGAAGAGCGGCCAAATCATCGCTACGCTCCCCGAGGAACAGCTCATCCCGGCGCTCTTGGAGGAAGTGGAAAGGATGATTAATAGGGGATGAAATGGTAGCGAGGGAATGTCACCTCGAAGTGTGCTGCGATTCGTAACGCCGTTTCCTTAGGGAATCTACATCCTTTCTGATACGCGAAAGGGAGGCTCAGATGAACGCCATTGCACAAGTCGACACAATATCTGTGTCCGAAACACTTGATCTGTATCAAAGTGAGATCCAAGAATGCCGTGAGGAGGAACAGTCTCAATACGAGGCAATTAGATGGTATTGGAGAACCTATTTGTACGGCTTGGGTGGTTTGGTGTCGTTTATCGGTTTTGCGACACAATATGCTTCCGGAAACATATATGTCAACGTATTAGGATTCACGTACGGCACATTGCTATTCTTCAGCGGGTGGTTGCTTTTATCATTGCTTGCGAGGAAACTGGTGAATATTAATTTCTTACACAAGCAAGCCGCGCTTATCAGGGATCTCCGTGCAACACTTGTTGGTGGCAGATTAGAAAGTAACTATGTCCTCGTTCGTTCTTCTCAGTATGTGCGAATGCCCGGTCATATTCATCGAGCTCCATACTATTTCTTCGTGCTGAATTTTGCCATACTCTTAGGTAGCCTGCTTGTCTTTGCATCAGGAATTTGGGGATTTGAAGATGGAGTATATTTCATGTTGGCGGTCGGCATGTTTCTTGGAAATATTTATCCTATTGCCTGTGCCAATTTCTATAAACAGATTATTGGGGCGGAATATTGTTCGACCAGACACGACCAGACGGAGTGGGTAAGGAGGTTTGAAGAAATCAGAGAGTCGAGGATCAAGAAGAAGCGATTTCTGCATGTGTTTTTCTTCTGCGTTGCAGTGGGACCTTTCCTGATTTTCCTATTCAGACGAGATGTAGAGAAACAATTACCTTTCACAAGGCGTGAACTACTCCTTCTAATAATAGCGGTTTCCTTGATATTTGGACTCGTTCGTTACCTCGTCGAATTGCGGGAAGTCAAACGAACCAGACAGCGACTTCAACGTTCTATAGTTGTTTCTCGAAAGAACTGATGGCGACTCAGGAGAATCACAACGGCGGAGAAAACACAGCAAGCGGTGTCACTACAGAGCGGAATGATCGGTTAAACGGGCACGGCATGCCGTGCCCCTACAGAACGGACAAAGAAATAGCCGGGGGATAAGGAAACAAACATGCCACGAGATTATTCCAAGCCGCCGCGCGGGGGCAAACCGCCGAAACGCGACGCACACAAGCCGGGCGGATTTTCAAGGAAGCCGTGGGAGAAACGCGAAGGACCGCCGGGCGAGGATCGCGGATTTCGCAAGCCCTTCGGCGAGAAACGCGAGTTCGGCCCACCGCGGGATTTCCGTCCGCCGCGCTACGAGGATGAATTGTTCACCGCCAGCGGCAAAGTCGCAGACATCGTCGGGCCGGGTGCGCAGAGCCGCCATGACATGCTGCGCAAGCTGTGGGATTTCTTCCGTTCTGAGGAACTGATCGTTCCCGCCGGACGTCCTCCCCGCGCGAAGGCCGACGACTGGCGGCACGACCGCGAGGAACGACATCACCCCGATCGTGAAGATCGTCCCCCTAAGCGCGCACCGCGCAAACCCGCCGGAGAGCACCCGACCGCGCGCAAAATTCGCTCGCTCGAAGGCGTGCCACGGCGGAAATTCAAGGAAACCCGGGAACGCTGACCCCCCTTTTTCCCCCACGAAGTGGGGGGGGGGGAATAGATCCGTGCAAGAAACTTCAACCTCAAACCGGAGGCAACCATGAATCGTGTTTTTATCGTTCTGTTCTCGCTGATCGTTTTCGCACTCGCCGCGTTCGCGCAAGGCGAAGGAAAAACGCCCGAAGATATGCAAAAGATGATGGCCGAATGGCAGAAGTGGTCTACGCCCGGACCCGAACACCAGCTGCTGGGCAAGATGGTCGGTGAGTGGACGTGCACCGGCAAGTCGTGGATGGGACCCGATCAGCCCCCTATGGAAGGCACTCCCGGAACGGCGAAATCAGAGTTCGTTTTCGGTGGCCGCTTCCTCAAATCGGATTACTCCGGGGACATCATGGGAATGCCGTTTCAGGGCGTCGGCTATCTCGGCTACGATAATTTCCGCCAGCAGTACTGGATGACCTGGTTCGACAATATGACCACCGCCCTCTTCACCGCCTATGGCGCGGCCTCAGCCGACGGTACGGAACTGACGCTAATGGGCAAATCGGACGATCCCATGACCGGCGAGAAGGACAAGGACACGAAGTACTACTACAAGTTCGTGGACGAGAATACCATGATCTTCGAGGTCTGGGACATGACACAGGGCAAGACCTACAAGGGCATGGAGATGACGTACACGAAGAAATAACTCATTCGTGACGAAAGGAAATCCATGAACATAGAACTCACCGGACGTGACCAGAGCGAAACCGCTACCGACAGTGACCGGCTGATCCTCGAGACGCTGCGCGGTGCGCTGACGAAACTCCGGCCCATCTTCATGGAGGAAGGTGGAGACGCGCGAATTGTATCGGTTAAGAACGGTATCGCCCGCATCGAACTTCTCGGCGGCTGCGAAGGTTGCGGCGGCGGAATCGAAGCGATGGCCGGCGGTCTGCGGCTTATGCTGATCGAGCGCGTGCCGGGACTTAAGGAAGTCGTGTTCGAGTGAGCGAGTCTCCGCCGCGGTGGTCGCTTGCGCCCGCCCGGCTTACGATACATAGATGAGAATCCTCGACCGCATCTGGCAGTTCTTCGCGTCGGTCCGCCTGACTATCGTCTTGCTGCTCCTGCTTGCCGTGGCGATGGGCTACGGTACGTGGATCGAGAACACGCACTCCAACGGGGCTGCGCGTATTCTGGTTTACAACGCGTGGTGGTTCGATTCGCTGATCGGACTCCTTGCGTTGAACCTGATCGGCTGCACGCTCCGCCGCGCGCCTTTCAAGCCGCATCAGGCGGGCTGGATCGTCACCCACATCGCGCTCCTGCTCATCATGACGGGAGCCGTCGTCACCCACCGGGCGGGAATTCAAGGGCGGCTGGTGATCCCCGAGGGCGAAACCGTCAGTGTGTTTTACGAAGAAGAGCTCGACCGCGAGAGTCTGGAAACAATCTCCGGCCGGCCGCTGCAGTTGCCTTTCGAGCTGCATTTGACCTCCTTCGATCAGCTTTATTATCCGGGCAGTGGCCAAACGCGGATGTTCCGCTCGCGCGTGGAAGTGCGAGACTCTTTGCGCGGAGAAGTCTTTCTTCATGACATCGTGCTCAATCATCCGCTGGTGTACGACGACTTCAAAATCAGTCAGTCGTCGTTCTTCGAGCTTCCGAACGGCCGGACAGCCACCGTACTCGGTGTGTCCTATGATCCGGGAATCCTGCTCCTCTACACCGGTGGCGGACTGCTTGTTCTGGGAATGATCGGCATCTTCTTCGTCAAACCGTATCTCAAGCGCCGTTTCCCGGCCAAACTCGCCGGAATGAGAACTGCACCCGCGGATGTTGCAGACGCGCATAAATCCGCAGACAAATCCACAAAGGCCTTGCCCGTTTGAACGTGCGCTGCACATTCACATCCGTTATTCTGCTTCTGCTGGCAAGCTCGCTTGCTCTTGCCGCTCCCGATTCGCCGCCTCCTTCCCCTGAGCGGTTCGATTGGGATCTGGCCGGGCAGATTGCCGTGCAGGCGGGCGGTCGCGTCAAACCGCTCGATAGCTACGCGCGCGAGTTGGTGAAGAGCATCCATGGCCGCTCTTCCTATGCCCATCAGCATCCGGTCGAGAGCTATTTCCACTGGATGTCCGACGGGGAGAAATGGGCCGGAGAACCGCTGGTCTATCTTCCCAAGAACGATCTTCGTAAAAGGCTTGGCTTGCACGAAGAGAAAGGCAATCACTTCTCGCTGCTTAGCCTCCGCAGTCGTTCGGAACTGATGAGCCTTGTCATGGAGGCTCAGTCCCGCGAGGAGGAAGGCGAAAAACTGACCTTCACGCAGACCAAGGCTCGCGATCTGCTCTTCCGTATGGGAGCGCTGAGCGACGTCTTCATCCACGAAGCTCCGCTGTTCGTACCGACGGCTGATCCCGAAGTGGCGTGGTTCTCCATGCCTGAGGTTATCACCAGACTGGAAGACAGTACGTCCATATTGCCGGAAGACGAGCATCTGATCGCGCTCGGTTTCATGGCTATGTACAACGCGGTGGGGGACGAACGATCCGATATCTTCAACAGCGGCGCGCACGTTATCATCGAGGCGCAGCGAACCATGCTCGTGAATCAGGAACGGTTGCTCTCAAAGCTCGATTGGGAGTATCGCCTCAACCGCCTGAATCCGTTCCTGTGGGCGAAGGTGCTTTTGATACATGGATTCGTCTTCTTCTTCGCGAGTCTCCGTTCCGCCTGGTCAAGATGGAAGAAAGTTGCCTTCATACAGCTTCTCGGTGGATGGGCGATCTATACGTTCGGCATGGCCTTGCGCATGTACATCGCCGGCCGTGCGCCCTGGTCGAATATGTATGAATCACTTCTCGCCATCGGTTGGGCGCTGGTGCTGTTGGCGGTGATCTTCGAAGCGATCCGGCGTGACCGTCTGTTCGGCGCGGCGGGTACGCTTCTCGGCACGATTGTTCTCGGACTCGCGCAGTTCGCGAGCTTGGATCGTGGCATCAACCCTCTCGTCCCCGCGCTCCAGAGCTACTGGCTGAACTATCACGTCATCGTCACCCTCGCCGCCTACGCCTGTTTCGCGCTGGCGATGGCCGTCGGTCACGTCGTGCTCATTTCCGGTGTGCGCTCGAAAGGACAGGTCACTTCCGCGATTGCCCAGCTCACCAGGGCCAATCTGCGGATCATCCAAATCGGCAGCCTGTTTCTCATCGCGGGAATTCTGCTCGGAGCGGTGTGGGCCAACGTGAGCTGGGGCCGCTTCTGGGGCTGGGATCCCAAAAAGACCTGGGCGCTCATCTGCTGGTTCGTATATATCATTCTGTTGCACGGCCGCAGCGCCGGCTGGCTCGCTTGGCGCGGTCTCGCCGTTGCGTCGGTGGCGGTGTTCCCCGTGGTGGTGATGACCTACTACGGCGTGAACTACTACCTGTCCGGACTTCACAGCTACGGAGCGGGCTCCTCGCCCGGCATTCCGTGGCAGGTGTTTGCCTATCTGGGAGCGGAAGCTCTCTTTCTGGCCTGGGCGCTGTGGAAACTGCGCGGCACGGGACGACCCCATCCCGCCGCGGCAATCGAGAGCGAGGAAGCGTCCGCGCTGACTACGGAGGTGGCATCGTGAGCGAAACGAAAGTTCCTCCCGTGGACGAACGTCCGTCGGTCTTGGAGCGAGTGAACTTCCCCGAGGATTTGCGCGAACTCTCGTTGGAGGATCTGGAACAGCTCTGTGTAGAGCTGCGCAAGGAACTCTGGGATACGATCACCGTGGTCGGCGGTCATCTGGCGGCCTCGCTGGGTGTGGTCGAGCTGACCGTAGCGCTGCACTACGTCTATAACACGCCCGCCGACAAGCTCGTCTGGGACGTGGGCCATCAGGGCTACATCCACAAAATCCTCACCGGCCGCCGCGAATTGCTGTCCACGATCCGCCAGTTCAAAGGACTTTCCGGATTCCTGAAACCGTCGGAGAGCGAATACGACACGTTCGGCGCGGGTCATGCGTCCACGGCCATCAGCGCGGCTCATGGCTTGGCGGTCGCGCGCGACCTGAAGGGTGAAGACCACAGCGTCGTGGCGGTGATCGGCGACGGCGGAATGACCGGCGGCCTCGCCTTCGAAGCGCTCAACAACGCGGGAAGCAGTGGCTGCAACATCACCGTCGTTCTCAACGACAACGGCATGTCCATTTCGCCCAACGTGGGCGCTCTCTCCAAATTCCTACTCAAGATGCAGCTCAATCCGCGACTCTCGCGGCTTAAGGATGAAATCTGGAGACTGCTCGGCGAATCCCCCGTCGGTGCGAAGCGGTTGCAGCGCATGGCCGGAAAGCTCGAAGGCTCGCTCATCAATCTCATTACACCGGGAATGATGTTCGAGGATTTCGGATTCCAGTACTTCGGTCCCTTCAATGGGCACAACCTGCCCGAGATAATCCACGTTCTCGAGAACGTCCGCGACAATCACCGTCATCCGGCCCTCGTCCATTTCGTTACCGTGAAAGGCAAAGGAATCGAATGCGCCGAGGCCGATCCGGTGAAGTATCACGGCATCAAGGGCAAACCGCTGCCCGCGAAAGTCGAGCCGCAGTCCGTCGCCGCCTGCGAACAGGAACCCCTTCCGTCCCTGTCGTACATGGATATTTTCGGCGAAGCGATCATGGAGGAGACGGCCCGCGATCCGCTGATTGTGGCGGTGACGGCGGCCATGAAGGATGGAACCGGACTCGTGCCCTATAGCCACGCCTATCCCGACAACTTCTTTGACGTCGGAATCGCCGAAGGCCACGCGGTGACCTTCTGCGCGGGTATGGCCACCGCCGGACTGAAACCCGTTGCCGCAATCTATTCCACGTTTCTTCAGCGGGCCTACGACCACGTGCTGCATGATTGCGCGTTACCCAAACAGCCGGTGGTGTTCTGTCTCGACCGGGCCGGACTGGTCGGCGAAGACGGACCCACCCATCACGGTTGCTTTGATCTGGCCTACCTGAGTTCGATTCCCGGAATGATCGTGGCCGCCCCGCGCTGCGGACAGGAACTGCGCGATCTGCTGCACACCGCTTTGGTCTCGAACTTAGGTCCGTTTGCCATCCGCTATCCGCGCGACCGTGCACCGGACACGGTGAACTGGAGTGCGAAGCCGCGCAGGATTCCCGTCGGTCAATGGGAAATGCTGCGCGAAGGACGGCGCGTGTTGGTGCTGGCGGTGGGTGCGATGGTGGAAACCGCCCGCCGGGCCATTGCTCACGAAGAGCTGAACGTCACTCTGATAAACTGCCGTTTCGTCAAGCCGATGGATGATGTTCTACTTGCCGAGCTTCTCAACCGGCACGACGCGGTAGTGACGATGGAGGAAGGTACGCTCACCGGCGGCTTCGCTTCGCGGGTCGCCATGTTCCTGCAGGCGGGTGGGCTTAAACATACCTTCCGCGCGCTGGGGATTGCCGATCAGTTCGTCGAGCACGGCCCGCGCGATGTTCTGCTTGATTTGTGCGGACTCTCCGAGCGACACGCGGTCGAAACCATTCGCGCGCTGCAAAGCGAGGAGGTTCCCATCGCGGGTGCGCCCCTCGAAGTGGTGTTGGCGGGCGCGAGACGAAGATAACGATTGGCGACGTGATGAGAGTTCTCATAGATCCCCGGGCCGGATTCTGCGGCGGCGTCCGCCGAGTCGTCAAAATGGCCGAAGAGCATATGGCCGAGACCGGCCAGCCGCTGGTCAGTCTCGGCGACGTCATTCACAACGAAGTCGAAATCGGCCGCCTGAAAACGCTCGGCCTTTCCGGCGTGAGCCACGATGTGCTCGACGGGACAGGCAACGGAACGAGAAAACTTCTGGTCCGCGCCCACGGCGAACCCCCCGAGACCTACCGCAAGGCCGAGAAGCTCGGCATCGAGATCATTGACGGCACCTGCCCGGTGGTAACGCGCTCGCAGAACATCGCGCGTTCCCACTATCTGGCGGGCGAGCAGGTGGTGATCGTCGGCAAACCGTACCATCCCGAAGCCATCGGGATTCGCGGCCACTGCGACGATCAAGCTCTGATCGTCTACGAACGAACCGACGTCGAGAACCTCGATCCACATCGGAAGACGTTCGTGCTGGCTCAGACCACCGTCGCCCGCGATTGGTTTCAAGAGCGAATTGACTGGATCAAGGAGCGCTGCAAGGACGTCGTGGTACAGATCGAAAACACGCTCTGCCGGTTCGTGGTGGGGCGTGACCGTGATCTCGAAAAGTTCGCCGCCGAGGTGGATGTGCTCATCATGGTCGGAGGAACCCAGAGCTCGAACACCAAGGTCCTCTACGAAGTCTGCAAAAAAGTCAACGACCGCTCCTATCTGGTCGTTACCGAAGACGAGATTGACTTGACCTGCTTTCGGCCGGAAGACACCATCGGCGTAACCGGCTCGGCCTCCACTCCCCACTGGCTGCTCGAGCGCGTGCGGAATTCCATCGCCGAGAAAACCGGAGCGGCGATCGAATAGAGTATCTCCATGTGCAGCAACGAAAGTAGCCACGAACTTCCCGAACTTGTTGTCCGGCCGCGCGGCCCGTCCAAGCCCGACTGGCTGAAGGTGCGGCTCGGTCAGAACAAGCAGTTCCACGGCACCCGCAAGCTCGTGCACGACCGGCGGCTGCACACCGTCTGCGAAGAAGCCGCTTGTCCCAACATGGGCGAGTGCTGGTCGCGCGGAACGGCTACCATCCTGATTATGGGCGACACTTGCACGCGCTCCTGTGGATTCTGCAACGTCAAGACGGGCCGTCCGCTGCCGCTCGATTCCGAAGAACCGCGTCGCGTGGCCGAAGCGATCCGCGAAATGGGATTGCATTACGCCGTCATTACCTCGGTGGATCGCGATGAACTGCCCGATGCCGGAGCCGCTCACTTTGCCCAAACGATCCGCGCCGTGCGGGAACTCAATCCCGACTGCCGCGTGGAAGTTCTCATCCCCGATTTCAAGGGCATGGAAGTAAGTCTCCGTGTCGTCTGCGAAGCCCGTCCCGCCGTGCTCGCGCATAATCTGGAGACCGTCGCGCGGCTTTATCTGCAAGTCCGCCCGCAGGCGAAATACTGGCGGAGTCTGCAGCTGCTTGGCCGCGCAAGAAAAATGGGAATGGTGACGAAATCAGGAATCATGGTCGGGCTGGGGGAGACTCAAGAGGAAATCGTGCAGGTGATGCGGGATTTGGCGGATGTGGGATGCGATCTCTTTACCATCGGCCAATACCTGCAGCCCACCCTAGGGCATCTGCCCGTTGTGAAATACGTTCGACCGGATGTGTTTGAAGAATATGTGGAAATTGGCCGGAAGCTCGGACTTAGGCACGTGCAATCGGGCGCGCTGGTTCGCAGCTCCTACCTGGCCGAAACGCAGGAAGCCATCATGAGGAATGGAAGAAGATGATTAGACTGACGGAAACCGCGTCCGCCAAGGTTCGCGAGATCATGCAGCGGGAGAATAAGAAGGAGTGGATGCTGCGGATGGGCGTGCGCGGCGGCGGATGCAGCGGATTCAAATACGTGCTCGGTTTCGACAACCAGTCGTCCGACGCCGACGAAACCTTCGCCCAGGACGGCATTACCCTCGTCTGCGATACGCGCAGCTACCTGTACCTGAACGGAACTGAGATAGACTATGAGGACGGCCTGAACGGATCGGGATTTGTATTCAAGAATCCCAATGCGGCAAAAAACTGCGGCTGCGGTCAAAGCTTTTCAAGCTGACCGGGCGATCTCGAAACCTCTGATTATTGCCGACGTTTCGAGTACGAAGGATTTCACCCTTTCACTCCATCCGGGCGGACCGTTTCTCAAAGCGGCCCGCCTTGCCATATCGGGAACCTTTTAACCATGTTACGAATAGAACATGCATCCGTCGAGGCAACGGCAGACAACCTGTGGTTCCTCGAACGCTACCTGAACGTCTTTGATTTCGCTGATCTTTTCCCCGCCGACGCCCTTTCTTCGGAAGGCCGTCGCGGAGTCCCGGTGACTCTGAAAACCGACCTCGGATTCGAGATCGTATCCGATATTGACGGCTCGAAGATGCAGCTTCGCAATCGGTCCAAACATCGCGGCTGGGAAAGGTGGACCCGCGAGCATGGTTTGCGGGTCGGGGATCGCATTATTTTGCAGCGAGTCGGCGAGCGCGAGTACACGCCAAGTTTGGAACGAGGAAACATCGAATGAGCCTGATCCGTTTTCCTCTTGAGGACCTGCTGGGAAGCGAAAAGGTGCGGGAACGGGAATTCCGGGCCCGGCTGGACGTCTTCGATTGGGAGCCGTTTCACGACCGGGCGGTACTCATTCCGTGGATTCACGACCGCGAACTCCCGTTGTGGGTCTATCTGATGGCGGTGGCAAGGCTCAGTCAGGTGGCGGCGGTCGTGTCATTCGGAGAGGCATGCAGCCCCACCGTGCTGATCCAGCGGAAGCGCGTAAACTTGGCGTAAATTAAGGTTTAGTCCGATTTTTCTTGACAATGCAGCCTTCAAATCGTATATTTACTTGCTGTATCATGTGTTTTCCGGCAGGGCCCTCCGGCGTCCTGATAACGACTTGTTTAACAGGGGAATAGAAAGGATATGACGCCCGGTAGCGGCAGTTTCTGGGAACTCGTAAGTATTGCGTCGCCCTTCGCCAAATTCATCCTGCTCATCTTGGGTGCGATGTCGGTGGCGTCGTGGGCGATCATTTTCAACAAATTTTTCCTGTCCGGCCGAGTTCGTTCGGCCAATCAGGGAATGATCCGCTATCGCTGGCCGAAGTTTGATCCGCGGACTCTTCAGGCCGAGGCCCGTCGCTATCAATCCTCGTTTGTCGCGCGCGCCTATCTGACGGTGCAGCGCGAACTGTTCGACCGTTCGGGGGGCGTGGCGGTGGACAGCGAGACGATTGGCCGTGAGTTCGCCCGCGCCATCACTGCCGAGCTTAACAAGGCCGAGCGGTTTCTGCCGTTTCTGGCCACCTGCAGCAGCGCCGGGCCGTTTTTGGGACTCCTCGGAACCGTGTGGGGGATTATTTCGGCCTTCCAGCGAATCGGTATCTGGGGCAGCGCGAACATCGCGGTCGTCGCGCCCGGCATCGCCGAAGCTCTGGTCGCAACGGCGGTGGGACTCTTCGCTGCCATTCCCGCGCTCATCGCCTACAATTTCTTTTCGAGCTGGCTGCGCAAGGAAGCCGAGTTTGCTGAGCAGTTTGGCGATGACCTCACCCACGCCTTCGACCGCTGGCTGGAATCGCGCGGATCGCAGGGCACTCCGAATCCACAGCGAGTAGTGGGAGCAGAGTAGGATTCACTCACCGCGCGGGGTCACTGACCCCGCCGGCATGACACGAAAACAGCAGTGTGTCGCGCCATCATACACGGCTGAGTTTTGCGGGGAGTATTCACTTCATTACCGTCTTGGCAAAGATAACGACGCGAGAGCATCAAGCTTCCGCGGAGCGGCATGCCGAGCATCCAGATCCGTTCCCATGTGAAGCACCGGCATCACCATCATCGCGAAGATGACAAGAGACAATCAACCCTACAGGGTTTGTCATCACTGCAATGAAGTTCCATTTCAGATAGGAGTTGAACATGGGAGCGGATACTGCACGCCCGTCGGTAATGCGGAGGCTCTTTCCATCAGCCCTTCATGTGCTGCTTACGATCTACGGAATCTTGTATCTTGTATTTGTCATTATCGGCTTCATACCGAATCAAGAAGGGTCGCGAGTCAGCGACAGCGTTCCCTATCACCCGTTTGGTCTCGAGGGGAGCCTCGTTAAGGTCCTGTTTGTCTTCTTCCTTGTCGGATTTTTCACGGCGTGGAAGAATCGACTGGCAGCGGGCGTGCTTTTCGTTCTATGGTGGGCGGGGATGTGGGGCTTGGACACTTTGATGGTCGCAACTAAAGGAGGCAGCGGCGGCGAAGCCATCGGGATGGGACTTCCTCTATTCGTGTTGGGAGTGTTGTTTTTCATTTCCGGATACCGACGAAGGCGCTTACGCATGGTATCGTCCCAGCCATAGTGGCCAATATCATCTGGGGGTGTTTCACTTTTTCTGCACATCAATCGTCATCATTGCAGTCACGTTGGACGAAGGAGCAACGCCGTATAACCAGAGTATGAATCATTCCCAATAGCTATTGGAGGCGAGACAATGAGTAACGCCACCACTAGACCAGTTGGTCTCACAGTGATCAAGTGGATTGCCAGGATTGCGGGTACCTTGAGCGCGAACATTGCCGTGGTCGCGCCGGGCATCGCCGAAGCGCTGGTCGCCACCGCCGTGGGACTCTTCGCCGCCATTCCCGCGCTCATCGCCTACAATTTCTTTTCGAGCTGGCTGCGCAAGGAAGCCGAGTTCGCCGAGCAGTTCGGCGACGACCTCACCCACGCCTTCGACCGCTGGCAGGAATCGCGCAAGAACACGCCCAATCCCGAGCGAGTGGGAGCGTAGACGGTTCGTTGGGCGATTGGGAAGATAGTAGAAGAGGTTGATCGCATCCTTTACAATGTCAACTTGGAGTTGGGTAATGCGTTTTTCAGTAGTTATTTGCTTAGTGATATCTGCAATGTTCACAGGCGGGTGTAACAATGCCACCACGCCTTCTCTGGGGTTGTCAAAGGGCAAACAGGGAGAAATAATCACGCTTCGCTTGGCAAAATCCGAAGCCCAGATTCAAGTGATGGATTCTTTTCTCAAGATCGCCTCTGATTCTTCTTCAGGGACTATAACTGTCAAAGTAAGAATTGTCAATTCCGGAAAGGTCCCATTTTCTTGGATATACTCTGAGAAGATCGCAGACAAAGAAGGACGCATCTATTCTGGTTTGGCAATGTCGTTTTCTCAGGGTATAGAGCTTAATCCCGGAACGTTCGCCGAATATGAGATGATATTTTCCTTGATTCAATTCTCGGAGAGTTTCTACTTCTGCGGTTACGATACGGAGAAACAAGAGATATCACAGTTTAAGATTGAACTGACTCCCAAGCTTCAGTAGTAAGAAGATTGTCGTTCAATAATGAGCCGTCGTTCCTTTAAAGTCCACAGCGGGTGGGAGCGTGAAAAGCAGCGCCTGCGTTTCCTATTCGAAGGGGTTTACCATGAATAGGAGCGCACGTTTCGCAGGAATCAGCCTTATCGTTATCTTGATTTTGTCTGCGGGCGGGTGCAGAAAAACAGAGTCTTTGCTGAGCGGCGTATCAAAGGGAAAACAGGGAGAACAGATCACACTTCATCTCGACAACTTCAAAGCAAGAATTAAGGTTACGGATTCGATTATCAATTTCAGTGCCGATGGTTCTGTAGGCGACATGTACGTAACGGCGCGAGTCAGTAATGTGGGAGATGTGCCTTTTAGATGGCAACACCGGGAAGTAATTGCCGATGACAATGGGCGCGTCTACGCGGGTTCGGCGTCCAGTTTTCTGGAGTTCAGCGACCTCAAGCCCGGTACGGATTCCGAATACAAGGTGTCATTCTTCATGGTTCAGCGGTCAGCAAGATACTACTTCTGTGCGTATGAACCGGCAACGCAAGATCTCGTGCAGTTCAAGATCGAGCTGACGCCCAAGATTCAATGACTTGGTAGTCTATTCGCCACGCGACTACTTGTCCTATATCAGAGCAGAATAAATGAGCCGTCATTCCTTCAAAGTCCCCTACCGTCCGATTCCCGACATCAACGTGACCTCGCTGGTGGACGTGACGCTGGTGCTGCTGATCGTGTTCATGGTGGCCGCGCCGATCATGAAGAGTTCG
>JAHJDG010000111.1 GCA_018812265.1 bacterium
ATTCGCTTCCACGGTATCGAGTCCGCGGTCCTGCAGAGCGTAGGCGCGGATCTTGTTGGCCAAGCCGATCCCCCGTCCTTCCTGCCGCAGATAGAGAATGATTCCCTGCTCGCGGGCGGCCAGGTATTTCAGAGCCGCTTCGAGCTGATCGCGGCAGTCACAGCGGAGAGACCCCATCACGTCCCCCGTCAAACATTCAGAGTGCACGCGCACCGGTATGTTTTCCATACCGCTCACGTCTCCACGAATGATTGCCACATGGTCTTTGTCATCCAGACGATTGCCGAAAGCAACAATCCGGAAGTCACCGAAGCGAGTGGGTAGCTTGGCCTCGGCGATGATCCAGACGTCGGTTTTGGGAGCGGATTGGGAATCACGGGTAGTGTGCGTGAATAACAGGTCATTGAATGGAATGGCAGGCAGAGCCACGAAGCAGGTTCCTTTGTCGGGTTGCTTGTCGTCTTTCTACTTCAGTATACGCTTCAAAAGATGACAAAGTTTCTCCGAATATCAATCGAGTTTCACGGTGTTCAAATTGATGCTTTTATTATATTGTATATTAATCAGTTTGGCTCGGTTATCGCCCCCCCTACCCCCCCGTAAACGGAGGGGGAGGCTTTATAAACGGCTGAGGGATTTCCCCCAGTGGAGAACAATGGCCAGCGAAGCGACCAGCATCGTCAATACCATCAAGCCTTCGGGGGTGATGCGGATGAGGTCTCCATAGACGAAGGCGGCCGCGTAGTGCTGGATGAAGCTGCCCTGGTAGCCGGTCTGTCCGGCTTGGCGGAGGAAGTGAACCTCGAGATCGGTGAGCGGGCAGTAGCCGCGGGTAGCCATGACCACGACTGTCGCGGCCGCGCTCAGCAGATGAACTCTCCGCCAACCGCGGTTCATCCGGGGCAGGAAGAGTCCGCCCAGCACCCACAGGATCCACAGGGCGTGAGTGACGACGACGGCGGTGGCAAGTGAGCTATAGACGGGCTGCATTTACACCACTCAATAGCATGTCTCAAAGCCAATTGAAGAGCATTTGTATCCCCGTGGGGCCTCTCCAGAGGCCCCCGTCCAAAAAGGTTATCTAAGGGTGACTCTGGAGAGTCACCACCGGGGAATCGGTCATTCCCTTTGATGTCTTTGGTATACACTTAGGCGCGAGCGGCTGTACAATGAAGGTACGGCCTGTGCAAGTAATTCTCAATATCCGCGAGCGAAAACCCGGCCCATGAACGGACCGGGTCAACAGGCGGGAGCGGCAACGGCAAGAGCGGGGTAGGCCACCGCCGTCTCCCGATCTACGCCAGTTTTTTCAACTGGCCTCTTACGCCGGATATTTTCCCATCACGAAGTCGGCCAGATGGCGAGCCTCGAATTCGGCATCGGCCAGCTTCACTTTAACCAGATCGCCGATGGACACGAGTCCTACGAGCTTTCCGTCTTCCACCACCGGCAGATGACGAACGCGGCGGTTAGTCATTACCGACTGCGCATCATCCACCGTCGCGTTGGGAGTGGCCGTCACCAGATTGCGGCTCATGTAGTCGCGGACGTGGATGGCACCCAGATCCGCCGGGCACTTGGTCGCCAGACGGAGAATGTCGCGCTCAGTGATGATTCCCACCAACTTGTCCGATTCGTCCACCACCGGCAGCGCGCCGATGTTGTGCTCGACCAGCCGGTTGACCACGTCGCGGATCGCGTCGCCGGGTCGGATGGTATAGACCGCCCGGCCCTTGGAATCCAGAAGTTCGGCTAACCGCATACTTTTCTCCTCGCGGATCAATTCAATTTGTCATAATTTACTTGTGAAATGGCAAGAAGTCAAGCTCCGTCCAGATGTGCGGAAATGTTGGCTCATTTGTGAAATTGTGCGCGCACGGACGAAAAGGGGTGACTCAGGAGAGTCACCACCGGGAAAATCGGAGGGTGTTGCGGGAGAGTCACCACCGGGAAAATCGGAGGGTGTTGCGGAAGAGTCACCACCGGGAAAATCGGAGGGTGTTGCGGGAGAGTCACCACCGGGAAAGTTTCCGGCCGGATTGCGCGCGGCACAATGCTTGCCGTCGGGAAAGATCGCAAGCACTTAATCCGGCTCGGCGAGGGATTGTTCCGCTTCCCTTCCGATATGAAATGAGGCGATCCGGGATCAGATACGCAGGAAGTTGTAGCCGAGCAGGAGTTGGATTCCGTTGGTTTTGGTTTTGAAATCGCCCTGCCCCAGACTCATGTCCACCAGTCCCAGATTATAGCGGAAATCGAGCGTGAGATCGCTGCCGAGCGCGGGAATCATCACGCCGCCGCCGAGATTGATGCTGAAGTTGTTGTTCTTCCAGTGGGGGCCGATGTCCTTCGTGCCGTCATAGTCTTTTTTGGCCAGCGTGTTGAAACCGAATTCCGGTCCGGCCTGAAGAAACGGCGTGATCTGCGGCGTGGGCAGTCGAAAAACCAGAAACGGAGCGAGCACCAGTTCATCGGTGAGAAGTTTTCCGTCCTTGCTCTGCTGGGTGAACTTGGCTCCCTTCTGCACGTAGAGGAGCTCGGTTCGCACGGCCAGCGCGCCGCCCGGACTGACGGGGATTTCGCCCATCGCTCCGGCGATGAATCCGGGTTTCATTTGATAGTCGGTCTCGCCCTTGTCCACCGTGACGTTGGCCAGATTGACACCGGCCTTAAGTCCGAGGCGGAGGAGAGCGAAGGCATCGGTATACGACGCCAGCAGCAGGAGGGAGACGAGAATCGCAAGCTTCTTCACGAGAGACTCCTTCTATTTGCGAACGTCACTAATATAACAGAATGGGGGAGCTTGTCAAGTGGATCAGGAACGTCGCATTCCGGCCGGGTTGCGCGCGGCCAATGATTCATTACGACAAGCTAATCCGCGCTTCACCCGGCACGGCCCAAACATGTACCGCTTCTAATGAAGACGAGAAATCCCGCAGCGTTTGCTGCGGGATTTCCTGCCACCGGTCTTCCTTGGGAGGACAAAGACTACGGTTCGATGGCTTCAAACGTCTTTTGACCGTTGCGAACAACGCGGAGCAGAATGGCCTTCTTCGAATCCTTTGATTTCTTGGCGATGTTGCGGAAGTCGTCCATGCTGTCCACGGGTTGACGGTCCACTTCGATGATTACGTCGCGTTCCTGGAGCTTGCGGGCGGCCGGGCCATCGGGATCCACGTCGGTGACGATCACTCCGTAGGGGCCGTCCAGCTCGAGGGCGCGGGCCATTTCGACCGTGACCGGTTCGACTTGAATTCCCAGCCACGATTCGCGCTCCGGCTGGCCGGGTTTATCGCGGCCGAACAGCGACGCCAATTCGCTGCGGTCGGCGAGGGCGAACGTCAAATATTCCTTCTTGCCGTTCCGAAGCACGGTGGCATTCACCGTCGTTCCCGGCGAAAAATCGGCCACCAGCATTCGGAATTGGGTAACGTCGGAGACTTCCTTGCCGCCGAACTCGATGATGGCATCGCCCGGTTTGAGTCCGCCCTTTTCGGCGGGAGTGCCGCTGTCCACGCGCTCGACGAAAACTCCCTTGTCATTTTCCTTCATTCCCACCGCCGCCTTGAGTTCGGGGGTGAGTTCGCGGGGCAACATGCCGAGATATCCGCGGGCGATCGTTCCGCCCTCGCGAAGCTGACCGACGACTTTCATGGCCATCGCGATCGGAATGGCGAAACCGATTCCCTGTCCGGAGGGGTTAATGGCGGTGTTCACGCCGATGACTTCACCGTGAATGTTGCACAGCGGGCCGCCCGAGTTTCCGAAGTTGATGGAAGCGTCGGTCTGAATGAAATCCTGATAGCTGGGACCGCCGCCCATGATGGACAGATTCGACCGTCCTTTGGCGGAAATCACTCCCACCGTGAGGGTCCAGTCCAGGCCCAGCGGATTGCCCATCGCAATCGCCCAGTCGCCGACCTTGATCGAGTCCGAGTTGCCCATCAATGCGACCTCGGTCGGATCAAACTCGTGATCCACTTTAATCAACGCGACGTCGGTTTCGGGATCGGTGCCGACCACGGTGGCCTTGTATTCGCGACCGTTGACGGTCTTGACGGTAAGTTTATCGGCTTCTTCGACGACGTGGTTGTTGGTCAGGATATGACCGTCGCGGCTGATGATCATTCCCGATCCGGTCGAGGGAATGGTAAATTCGCGGCGCTGCCGGGGCACGCGCTCGCGATGGAAAAACTCCCAGAAGGGAGAGTCATTGAAAAAATCGTTGGACGGGTCACCGCGTTTCACCTTGCGGTCGCTGGTGATGTTCACGACCGTGGGAGCGACCCGCTCGGCCACCGCCACGAACGGACTTTCGCCGGATTCGGTGACGAACGGAATATTCGACGTATAGCGATAGTTCACCGGCGGAGCGGGCATCTGCGCGATGCCCGCCGATGTGCCGTCCCAGCGGGCCGTTAGAAACACGCCGACGACAATACCGGTCAGGATCAGAGTCAAGGTGACTAGCAGACTTTTGCGTGCGAATCCACTCGAAGACATGTGGTTCAGACTCCAGTTTCTTGATAAGAACCGCCCCTCCAAGCCCCCGCGGGCAGTCACACAAGGTAAACGAGCCGGAATTCATGAGGTTCCCGCTCCCCCTGCCGATTGCGTTAAATTATAGTAATTTTGCATTTAGATGACCCATGCAGAAGCGGAGGACTTGCTTTTGCAGGAGGATTTGTTCATCTTACACCCATGCTCAGGCAATATCTCCACATGATTTCAGTCCGGTTGCGGGCCGTGCTCCTGTTCAGTCTGGTAGTGGGCGGATCCACGGCGGTATTCGCGATATCTTCAATTGACTTCACGGTTTCCCAGGCCTATGCCTCGACGCCCGATGCAGCCACGTTCGACTTCCCGGGATCGTTTGCCATTGAGGCATGGTTTCAGAGCAACGGGCCGCACGACGGGGCGCTGGTGTCGAAGTTCTGGCAGAACTCGGGATCGCCTCTCGACGACTCGTATTATTTATGCCTGCGCACGGCGGATACGGTTCAGGCGCGCATCCAGACCACACTGCAACTGGCGGATTTGCGCGCGGCGGGACCCATTCACGACGGGGAGTGGCACCACGTGGTTCTGGTCTTCGACACGGCTGCGCACGTGGCCGAGCTCTACCTTGACGGTGAATTGAAAGCCTGGCAGACGCTGCTCGGCACGCTCCGCAACACGAACGAATCGGTACGGCTGGGAGCGGTTCTGGACGGGGGTGGGCTGGGCAGTTTCCTCGACGGCCGCCTGGACGAACTGCGATTCTGGAACACGGCGCGGCGCGGGAAGCAGGCGTGGTGTTTGAAGGACGTGACTCTGCTCACGGGCACGCCCGGCCTGACGAGTTACTATCGCTTCGATGAAGGCAGCGGCAGCACCACCGCCGATCTGATCCCGCCCTACGAGACGTTTTCGCTGATCAGCGGGACGGTGTTCTCGCCGGTTGAGCCGCCTTTGCTTTCGCGGCTGTCGGGTCCGGGCCAATGCCGCTGCGGAACGATAGCGGGAGTGTTCACCCCGGCCGTGCCGTCCGTCACGCTGGTGGGCGATACAATTCGCGTTTTGTCGGGAGATTCGCTGATTCTCGAATCTCACGCGTTGACTCTCGACTCGACGGTGACGCAGCTTCGCATTGAAGGCCGGTTTCGCTGCGCGGGGACGATGTCCGATTCTTCATGGGTTCTGGCGCAGGGTTCTCCGGCGGCGGCAGGGATTGTTGCTCTGGTGGGAAGTCAGCCGGTGACGCTCAATTACACTCGGGTCTCGGGATTTGCCGCCGATGCGATTCAGGCGACGACGCCGATCACCGCCGAGCATTGTCTGTTCTCGGCTAATCCGGGACGCGCGCTGGTGACTTCTTCGACGGCAACCATTCGCGATAGCCGGTTCGAGGGCAACGGACTGGCCGTGCAGGCGAGCGGCGGGAACGTGACGATCAGCTCGTGCAACTTCGCAGGCGATGGCGGAGGATTGGATGTTACCGGTGCGAATTTGACCGTGGACAGCAGCGATTTCGCGGACTTCGTCAAGCCTGCCGGGCGGGGCGCGGCCGTTAATTTGACCTTGAACACTCTGACCCGCGCCGCGTTTACCTCGTGCAACTTCACGAACAATCGCGCGAGCGGCGGAGCGGGAGGAGTGATCTCCGCCCGCGGCAATCTCTATCCCGGAGCCAGCGGGGATTCGCTGATTCTGCGCAACTGCACGTTCCGCGGAAACTCCGCCGACAGCGGAGGAGCGGTTTGGGGAGAGAACGTGAATCTGCGCTGGGAATCGTGTGCCTTCGACTCCAACCTGGCCGATGGAATGGCGGGGGCGGTGATGGTCACGACGACCGGCGGCGG
>JAHJDG010000112.1 GCA_018812265.1 bacterium
TGATGTTCTCAGCCGCGATCCGGAGAGCTCGGCCTATGGAAGGCAGGGGCCCTACTCGACGAGCCTCTATCTGCCCAAGGAATTTTTGCAGGCCGACACCATCAAGGCTTATGGTCATGGCCGCATCGTACTCGATTGTTTCCTGCCGGTCATGCGGACGCGCGCGCTGGGATTCATTCCGGGGGCCACGCCGCAGTGGCATCTCTTGTGCCGTCTCATGGATCTGTCCGGTATCCGTCGCCGCGACGTACCCGAACTGGCGCTGGGCGTGCTCGATCAAATTGCCAGAGCTTCGGCGGGCGGGCCCTACAATCCGTTCCCGCGCCTCGATGATCACGAATCTCCGTTGGATGAATGGTATCGTCAAGTCGTTCTGCGCCTGAACAACGACGAGAACAGCGAGTTTTTCTGGAAGGAGTGGATGAAGCTGGAGTAGCCCTCCTTCTGTCCCCCCGCTGAAACGGAGGGAGATAAAAGCAAGGCACAATGAATTGTGCCACTACAATGCCTTTGCCTTCACGTCATCAGGTGGAGGATATCATGAAAGCTGCAGTTGTTGCGATTCTTCTCCTTGATCTCTCCATCGCTTTCGCTCAGCCGCCGGACACGGTGTGGACGAGAACTATCTACGCACCACACGGCTCAACTGAAGCTCGCGCAGTATATCTTACGCAGGACGGCGGCTATGCTGTTGCCGGCATGTGCTGCGGGCACCTCCCTCCCTTCCACCACTACTGGTTCTACAAGGCTTTCGTGGCCAAGTTCACCAGAGCTGGAGACCTGTCGTGGTCTTGGGAGGACCTCTGGCACGGCGACGGTGGCAGTCTCGGCGCACACGATATTCTTGAAACCCCCGATGGAGGATTTATCATTGTCGGAAACGATTGCTTTTATGGCAACGATTATGACTATTCTCTATGGGCGGCGCGTCTGACAGCGGACGGAGATCCCCTCTGGGAACGAGTTCATGAAGGATATGGTGGCGGCAGGGCGGTCGCGCTCGCTCCCGACGGAGGTTTTCTCATCGCGGGCGTGGGGGATTTCTCGCTAAGCAAACTGGATTCCGCCGGAAACCTGCTCTGGAACAGAAACTGGGGAATAAGCCTCGAAGACATCACGCCGCTGGCCGACGACAACTACATTTGCGTCGGGCACTCGGAATCGGGCGGACCGGCGTGTCTGATGGTCAAGGTGACGACGGACGGGGATACACTCTGGACGCGCGACTGCAACACTTCCTTCGATGAACTCGCGAACGCTGTAACCGCTACGGCTGACGGCGGATTTGCGATCTGCGGCTCGTTACAGGTTCTCAGCTATCCCCGCGACATGTTCATGGCTCTCAAGACCGCCGACGGCGATCATCTGATGACCCGCGGCTACGAGTGCTACCCATGCGAGGCGATGGACATTCGTCAGGCCAACGACGGAGGATTTGTTCTGGCCGGGAGCGTGACGTTTCATGGGCAAAGCGGGGATTCCACGTGTATCGGTGTCCTGAGAACCGAGCCGAATCTCGATCAACGCTGGATGAAAACCTGGGGCGGCACAGGCAACGATGGCGCTTATGCTGTTGTGCAGGACAGCGATAGTTGCTACGCAGTGGTAGGCCATTGGGGTTCGGACTCCTGGTACATTGCCAAACTGGCGGCCCATCCAATGGAGGTTGATGAACGAGACCACGCCGCAGCCCCAAATGTGTTCACTTTGCGCTCCTTCCCCAATCCCTTCAATCCCGCCACCACGCTTTCGTTTACTTTGCCCCGCCCCGCCCATGCACGGCTGGCGGTGTATGATGTGCTCGGACGGGAAGTGCGCATAGTGGCAGATGAGAGTCTCACTGCAGGCGAACATCGCGCGTCGTTTGACGGTTCCGATCTGCCATCAGGGATTTATTTCGCGCGGTTGCAGAGCGGGGAGTTCGTGACAACGCAGAAACTGCTGCTGCTGAAATAGAGCCCCCCATTCTCCCCCTTATACTGAGGGGGGAAGGCAAGGGCGCACGGCAATGCAGCACTACCGGTTTCAATTCTCGCACTTTCGGATTTTGGATTTCAGTTTTCGGAATCTTGTAAAGAAGAGGGGGTGTACCATGCACCGCAGAACTACATATCGGTTTTCGCTCATCGCACTGCTTTCGCTGCTTCTTTGCAGCGGGGCGAGCGCCGCAGGCAAGATTGCCATTGACGCCCATCACGGGCAGCCCCATGCCTACAGTTTTATGCTCGAGCCGGATCTGACCGCGCTTTATCCGGACTACCGGTTCGTCCCATTCTCCGCGTCCCGCATTCCCATTTACCACGTCCTGGCCGAGGGAACCTTCACCGGTGAATTCTTCGATAGCGTCGAAGTGACGGTTCCCGAAGACGAGGACGCGCTCTATGTTGTCCTTGACGTGGCGGGAGGTCCCGGTGTTATACAGTATCCGGTTCCGATTATCGTCGGTCCCGGTCAGATCAACCTGGAAGGCGGTTACGGAATCTGCCACCTCGATGATCCCGAGCCCGGTCGTTACGTCGTCTATGTCGGCTACAACTACGCCGGACTACGGTATAAGATCGGAACCGGGCCTCACATCTGGCAGGTCTATCCACCCAGTGACTACGACGCCATCGTGGATTTTCACTGCCGGACGTTGTTTCTGTTCACGGGTGAACCCGTGCCGCGCTCGGCATACGACTATGCCTGCCTGCAACAGTTCGTGGATTCGGGAGGCGGCATCGGTGTCTACTACGACGGCACGGAACCCATTGCCTTGAAGCCTATCATTCGCCTGCGCGACTTCGCCCGCGAGGGAGCGACGGTTCGATTGGATTTGCCCGGTCACGTGACGTACGCTGTGCCGACTCCCCAAAAAACGAAGCCGCTGACGTGGGAGATCGCTCCGACCACGGCCGAGGTGGAACTCGATTATGAGGCGGAGTTCCATCAGCCCTTGAATTTCATTTCACGCGGTTCTCGCTCCAGCGAATACATCAACCGATCGTGGGCAACGGTTCACGATGCGAAGATTCTTCGCTTCGTTCGCGGCGATGGCTACCGCATCTCGGAGGTCGGCACGCTGGCTCCCGGTGAAAAAGGATTCGCGCGTGGCGGCGCGATACTTCCTTTTGCTGCGGCCCGCGGCCATCTCGATCAAATGCTGCGGAAGGAAGCGGAGACAGCCGGACTCACAGCCAACGAGACCGAATCGTTCTTCACGACGTATCAGTGGGCGATGCGGCTGCTCTCGGAGTCGTGCGACGCCGCAGCCGAGATCGTACTGTATCGCATCGAGAGTGGAGACTACGACGCGCTGTTTCCGCTCACGACCGATCCCCAGCCCGCCGAAATCCGTCGCGTGCTGTGGGTGTATTCGGTTCTCCCCGACGCGGTAACGGAAACCTATCCCGTTCATCCGCCCGTTGCCGCCCTCTCGGCCGAACCGGCTTCGCGCATCACCGGCGTTTTCCATGAGTACGGTTTCTTCCGCGAGACCTACGGCGGAGACGCGCTCGATGAGATGGACGCGTGGGGCTGGCATTTCTATGACGAGCATCTGGAAGATCCCACCGATCAGGGAAACGATTGGGGACAGTACTACTTCGATACGTGGGGACAAAGCCCGCTGGTGACGCGGTTGTCGCTGGGCGTGACGCGGATGTTCGGTCAGTTCACGGGCGGAATCACCCCGCTGGCGGGTCCCGTGGAAGTCGTGCTTTCGGGAGACGACGATACCCACAGCAACTCCATCTTTCCGCCCGGCAGCTATCCGCCGGTGGTCGTCGCAAGGCAGGAAGCTTCGGGAGGAAGAGTCGTCGGCTACGGAGATCTGGCGTTTCTGGCGGATAGCTCCGACAACGTGCAATTTTCCGAAAACGTCTTCGAGTGGCTTTGCGAAGGCGCGACCGGCGGCGGTCCCGACATTGACATTGCGGTGGCGGTGATCGAGATGAGTCTGGATCGGGGTCAGGCGATAACGAGTAATCTGAACGTGTGGAACATCGGCGACGCTCCGCTGCTGCTCACCACCACTCCGCCGTTTACGGCGTGGTTCGGAGTCCTCGGTCCGACGGAAGCCACGATCAATCCCGGTGATAGTATCGCCTACGAACTCACCTGGACCACGGCCGGAATCGAAGCGGGATACCACACGCTCTACTGGACGTTTTCGAGCAACGATCCCAACGAGTCCGAGTTGGTCTGGCCGGTGCGGCTGCGCGTCATCGGATCGTCCGCTGTTGATCCACAGGACCATACGGCAACAGTACGCGGGTTCCGGCTCGTTTCCGCCGCCCCCAATCCGTTCAACGCGCGCACGACCGTCACCTTCGAGTTGCCGACCGCGGGAGAAGTGCTGTTCGACTTGTACAATCTCGTCGGACAGCGGGTGGAACGAATCGCCGCCCGACCCTACGCGGCCGGAACGCACGAAATCAGTTTGGATTTTTCCGACAAACCGGCCGGTCTTTATTTCCTGCGCGCGACAATGGGGGCAGATGTCCGCATGCAGAAGCTCATGCTGCTCAAGTGAGACCACACATTCGACCGGACGGAACGGCGGTTCTTTCCGGTTTGCTCCGAGGAAGTGATCCTGCGTTGTAAAGCATTTGAAGCAAGGAAGGGGATTCATCATGCACCGCAGAACTACCCGTCAAGTTTGGCTCATCGTGCTGCTGTCGCTGGTCGTTTGCGGCAGTGCGAATGCCGAGGGCAAGATCGCCATTGACTGGCTGCACGGCCAGCCTTCGGCGGAAAGTCTCTATCTTAATCCCGATCTGGCGGCACTCTATCCCGATTTCCGGTTCGTGCTCTTCGAGCCCGCGCGGATGCCGATGTACGAGATTCTGGCGGAGGGAGTTCTGATCGGGAATTATGCGGATTCGGTCTTCGTGGACGTGCCGTCACGGGCGGAGGCTCTTTATGTGGTGATTCTGCGCGGTGCGGCACCGGAGGCATACACGTTCGTCCAAATTGTCGCTCCCGACCAGAGCATCACGCCCGGAGCCTACGGGATGTCCCATCTCGACAATCCTTCGCCCGGACGCTACACGATCCGTTTCGGCTACCATGTGAACGGGCAAACCTACCGGATCGGCATCGGCCCGCACCTCTGGGACGTGTATCCGCCGGAGGACTACGACGCCGTCGTGGACTTCCACAGTTTGGTGTGGATGCTGTTTCAGGGGGAAAGCCCGCCGCGCTCGGACTATGACATTGCTCGCTTGCAGCAATTCCTGAACGTGGGCGGCGGGATCGGACTTTTTTATGACGGTTCGGAGCCGGTGGCGGAAAAGCCGATCATTCGCTTGCGGGATTTCACGGATGAAGGAGCGACGGTGCGACTGGATCCGCCCGGCTACGTGAGCTACACGCTGCCGCAGCCGAAGAGCGCGCGGCCGCTCACATGGGAAATTCCGCCCACTTCAGCCGACGTGGAGTTGGATTATGAAGTCGCGTTTCACCGGCCCTTGAATTTCGTTTCGCCCGGATCGCATCGCGGCGAGTTCGTCAATCAATCGTGGGCAATCGTCCGTGACGTGAAAACCCTTCGCTTCACGAAGAACGCGGGCTACAGCATCTCGGAGATCGGAACGCTCTTGCCAACTGAGAAGGGAGTTTCTTTCGGCGGCGCGAGCCTGCCCTACGAACAGGCTCGTGCGCGACTTGACGCCACGCTGCGCGAGGAAGCGCAAGAGGCGGGGATGCTCCGCGAGGATATCGAGTCGTTTTTTACCAAGTACGATTGGGCGGCGCGACTGCTCGGTCAAGCCGGCAAGTCGCAGGGAGTCTTAGTAGTCTATCGGCTGGAAGGCGAGGATTACGATGCGCTCTTCCCGCTGACGGCTGATCCGACGCCCGCCGAGATGCACCGCGTTCTGTGGGTCTATTCGATCCTCCCCGACCACGTGACGGCGGTTCATTCGGTTCATCCGCCGGTGGCGGCGGTTCCCGCCACTCCGGCCACGCGCATCGCCGGAGTCTATCATGAATACGGTTTCTTCCGCGAGACCTACGGGGGCGACGCGCTCGACGAGATGGACGCGTGGGGCTGGCATTTCTACGACGACATGCTGATTGACACCAGCGATCAGTATCCCCATTGGTGGGGAGCCTACTATTTCGATACCTGGGGCGCAAGTCCGCTGGTGGCGCGTCTCTCTTTGGGCGTGAATCGTCTGCTCGGATTCTGCACCAGCGGAATTGTCCCGGCGGCCGGAACCTCGGAGGTCGTGTTGAGCGGAGACGAGGACACCCGTTCCGAGTTTCCCGACGGTCATTTCCCGGCGGGCAGCTATCCGCCGGTGGTGGTGGCGCGGCAGGAGGTGACGGGCGGAAGGTTGATTGGAACGGGTGATTTGGCGTTCTTCGCCGACTCCGCGGATAACCGGCAATTCATGCAGAACATTCTCGAATGGCTCTGCGAAGGCGCGACCGGCGGCGGGCCGGACATTGACATTGCCGTGGCGGTGATCGAAACCTGTCTGGTCGAAGATGAAACGGCGGTAGCGTCGCTGGCCGTTTGGAATGTGGGAAATGCTCCGCTCACGCTGACCACGACCATTCCCCTTCTTCAATGGTTCACGGCCGTTGGACCCACGCAAGCCGAGATCGTTCCCGGCGAGGCCGCGCACTACGATTTGCAGTGGTCGGCGGTTGACGTGACGCCGGGCTATCACGACGCGTTGTGGACGTTCACCAGCAACGATCCCAACGAATCCACGCTGACGTGGCCGGTGCGACTGCGCGTGTTGGCGAGTGCCTCGGCGGGACCGGAAAATCCCGATGCATTCCCAGCGCGCTTCGAGCTGCTTCCGGCCTATCCGAATCCGTTCAATTCCAGTACCACACTCTCGTTTACTCTTCCCGGCACCGCACAAGCCAAGCTCAATGTTTACGATCTTCAGGGTCGCTTGGTTCGTGTACTTGTGGATCGAGAATCTTCTGCCGGAAGACATTCCGTTCATTTTGACGCTGGTACGTTGCCCTCTGGATTCTACTTCGTCGGTCTTTCCGCCGGTGGACATACCGCCGCTCAGAAGCTTTTGTTGCTGAAATAGATCACGATTTGCAACAGCGATTCCAACCTGATCAAAGAAATACCGGTTGTTCTTGCGATGAGTTCCGGGCGAGGCAAATTCACAATCAAAGGGGGACGTGTTGGTTCTTCGATTTCTTCTTCCACTGCTGGCTCTGGCCGGCCTGGCTCAGGCTCAGGTAGACAGCCTATGGTCGCGACTCTACGGTCCGCCGGATTGCTCAGCTTTCTGCAATTCCGCCCAGCGAACGGCGGACGGGGGTTTCATTCTGGCCGGTGCGGCCATATTCCAAGACTACTCGCACTTGGAGGACATTTGGCTGGTCAAGACCGACGGTCAGGGGGATACTCTGTGGACCCGGCGCTATGGGTACCCGAATGGATTCGATTTCGCCAAGTTCATTCTTCAAACGTCCGATGGAGGATACTTCATCATCGCCCGCAGCACGTCGCATGAGGGATTCGACGGCTGCGAGTGGATCCTTCGCACGGATGACAACGGCGATACGTTATGGACGCGCTGGTTTTGCCGGGACAGTTGGATATTCCTCAACCGGGCGATCGAGACCGACGATGGCGGCTTCGCCCTGGTGGGCAATACTCCGGCCGGTTCCCCGCCACAGGACGCGCCGTTCATCCTCAAACTCAGCGATACGGGCGACAGCCTGTGGATGCATTCGTATATCGAGGACCAGCCCCGCACGGAGTTCTTTGACCTTGTGCAAACACCGGATGGCGGTTTTGCTCTTGGCGGATTGACGATTCCTCCCGGTCATGGATGGTGCAATTTCGCGCTGATGAAAGCCGACACTCTGGGAAGGCCGAGCTGGATGCGCCACTATGGGGGCCCGCTCAACGAGAAAGCGACCGGTTTGACACGCACGCCGGAAGGGGGCTATGCGCTGGCGGGGATCACCAGCACGTGGGGAATGGGGGACTACGATTATTGGTTGGTGGTCACGGATTCACTGGGGAACAGCCGGTTTGCGCAGACCTACGGAAATCCCAGCCCCGATATGCTGGCATCGTTTCTGATGCTGCCGGATGGCGGCCTTCTCTTGGCCGGTGAAGGCAGTCCGTCCTATTGGCACCGTCAACGATTCTTCATCGTACGCACCAACAGCCTCGGCGACTCCTTGTGGAGTCGCATGTTCGGCGGCGAGGACATCGGCGTCCAATGTGTTGCGGTGATGTCCACCGATGACGGCGGTTTTGCGCTGGCCGGTCGCATTTGGCCGTCAAACCTCGAGGGTATATCACGGATTATCCTGCTTAAGACCGGTTCGGAATTGGCTGCCGATCCCTGCTCTCCCGCGCTGCCCCGCCATCTCGGTTTGGCCGTATATCCTAATCCGTTCAATTCCTCCACACGGATATTTTTCTCCCTGCCGCGCATCGAGAAGGTGCATCTGACGGTCTTCGATCTGAGCGGCCGAAGGGTGAGAGTCCTCGTGGATGACATTCTCCCTGTCGGGGAACATCAGGTTCCGTTCGACGGCTCGGCCCTACCTTCCGGCATCTACTTCGCGCGGCTGGAAGCACAGGGGATGTCGCAGACGAGAAAAATGGTGTTGCTCAAATAGCAGGCCGATCCACAAATATTTTCCCGGAGAAAGAAGCCCGCACCATGTCTTGCACCAGTGAAGATAGGATAATGTGAGAAACCGCAGCGAATCCGACTTTCTGGGGCGGCACGTCGAGCGCGCATTGTCCACTCGCTGGGAGGCGGGATACCATACCGTCCAGCTCGATTTCACGGGCAAGGCGGCCGGTTTGTATTTTCTGCAGGCGGAAGCCAGTGGCGTAACTCGTGTGCAGAAGGTGATGTTTCTGCGGTAATCGCGGGAATTATCCTGTAGGGGCGACCCAGTGTGGTCGCCCGCGCAAAGTGTGTAAGCGATTCACTCCTTTGCGGTGTAGAGTAGGTAGAAACCCATCCCTGCATCCAAAGGAGTGAATCATGAGAATTCTGCTGCTGACCCTCGCGATGACGCTGTGCTTCGGCCTGACCGGACTGGCGGCCGACGTCGCCTCGCCACCCACGGCCGAGGTGGCTTTCGATACTCCGCCCGCGCCGGCGACGGCCATTTCGCCCAAATACCCGGAGGCTGCCCGCAAAGAAGGGATCACCGGAATGGTGTTGGTCAAGATCAGCATCGCCGCCGACGGAAGTGTCACCCGAACCGAGATCGCACAAAGCGTTCGCAAAGACTTGGATCAGGCGGCGGTCGAAGCCCTGACGACCGCGCGCTGGACTCCCGCGCAGAAAGACGGAAAACCGGTGGCCTGCGAAGTGACCGTCCCGATTCAGTTCAAGCTGGCGGAAAAAGGCGAGAAGAAGTAGAGAACGTTTGTCCACGCACGATTGACGGGCTCGTGGAAGATGTCGTTCGAGACATACTGGCCGGGAACAAAGAGCGGTTCCGCATCATCCTCCGCGAGTACAGCGAGGACTTGCTGCGCGTCGCCTATCATTTCGTGCGGGATTGGGATGAAGCCCGCGACGTCACGCA
>JAHJDG010000113.1 GCA_018812265.1 bacterium
GATCTCCCCAATTAATTCTCTGCCATGTCTTGCTACAAAGCTAAGTTCCGGATTTCTTTTTATGAATGATTGCATAGAAGAGATAGAATCAGCATCATCCAGGCCAACCTCTGGTATTGAAGCCCAGAAAGCTGTAGCTTCTTCATAGTCAGACATTGAAAATTTAGTGATTTCTATATTCATTTTATGTCGAACGCCAAATTCACAGGCGCCTGCTTTTTGGCGTCCTGTGCAATGCAAGGTTATGCATTTTTAAGTTTCTGATTCTACGATTTTGATTTCTTCCTCTGTTAAATCATACAGTTTATATACGAATTGATCTATCTGATTGTCCGTCGAAGTGATTTGCCGCCAGAGCCGCGAATGTCTCGTGGGTTCCCTGCAGGATTCCCTGTGTGCCGATGTAAATCCACGAACCGGCCGTCATCTGACCGTACATGATCAGACCCTTGGCTTCGAGCTCGTGGAAGTACTCCCAGTTTGCCCACTGCGGAACAAGATTGGAATTCGCGATCAGCACTCGGGGAGCGTCAGGGTGGGTGGTCACCACACCCACCGGCTTTCCGGACTGAACGAGCAGCGTCTCATCATCAGCAAGCTTGCGGAGGCAATCCAGAATCGCAAACAGCGCCTCCCGCGAGCGCGCTGCGCGGCCGGTACCGCCATAGACGACCAATTCCTCGCGATTCTCGGCCACGGCCGGATCGAGGTTGTTGAGCAGCATCCGCAAGGCGGCTTCCTGAATCCAGCCTTTACAGGAGCGGACAGTACCTATGGGAGTACGGGGAATTTCGCGCGTATTCATGTCAGGCTTGGCGTTGCGGTTGAGGTGGGAAAATGGGACGATAACCTATAAGTAAACAATTGATATAATTCATCTTACATGCGGAAATAATCCATCCCACCGGAACTGCATATTACAGCAAGAGGTATAGTATCGTGGTAATATAATGACCTGTTCCCCGAAAAGCAACTATATATAAACAAACAAAAAAGCCACACCCGCGCCCGCGGGTGTGGCCTTCCGAATCTTCTCAGCCTAATCGGCACTCTTGCCGGACTTCTTTTCGCCCGAAGCCCTCACTTTTGGGGCGGCTCTGGGCTTGGCCTTTGGGCTTTCCTTGCCGTCGGATTTCTTGGTTCGCTTAGCTTTCGTTTTCGACTTGGCCTTGGCCGATTTCTTGGCGGCCTTGTCGCTATCGGAAGAAGCGGTCACCGGTTTCACGCCTTCGAAACCGACCAGCTCGATTACGGCCAAGGGTGCATTGTCGCCGACGCGCGGTCCAAGTTTGACGATCCGCGTGTAGCCGCCATTGCGCTCGGCGTAAGCCGGAGCGATCTCCTCAAAGAGACTCTTGACCACCGATTTACGCGTCAACACCTGCAATACCTGCCGGCGGGCCGCAATATGCCCCTTCTTGGCCGTCGTGACCAGCTTTTCGGCGAACGGCCGCAGTTCACGCGCCTTGGTCAGTGTGGTATGAATACGCTTATGCTGAAACAGCTCCTGCGCGAGATTGCTGAGCAGGGCCTTGCGGTGAGCGGGTGAGCGGCTGAGGCTGCGCCCCCGATTGAGGTGTCTCATTTCTTTTCGTACTCGGGGTTGAGATACTTTTCCACGTCCATGCCGAAAAACAATCCTTTGGCCTTGAGAATCTCCGTCAGCTCCACCAGCGACTTGCGGCCGAAGTTTTTGAATTTGAGCATTTCCGGCTCTTCGCGACGCACCAGATCGGCGATGGTGCGAATGCGGGCTTCCTTCAGACAATTGGCGCTGCGCACCGACAATTCGAGTTCTTCGACCGGCTTGCGCAACAGCTTGCGGATGTGCAAGGTCTCCTCATCAATGTCTTCTTCCTCCTCCTTCTCGGGCCGGATGTCGAAGTTGATGAAGAGTTGAATGTGATCCCGGAGAATCCGCGCGGCGTACGTCAGTGCGTCGTCGGGAGTGATGGAACCGTCGGTCCAGATCTCGAGCGTGAGTTTCTCGTAGTCAATGCGCTGACCGACGCGCGTGTTCTCGATCGTATAGGTAACGTTGCGGATCGGCGAGAATACCGAGTCGAGAGGGATCATGCCGATGGGCGCATCGGACGGACGGTTTTCTTCCGCCGGAATATACCCTCGACCCTTGCGAATCTGCAACTCCAACTTGATCTCGGCGTCGCGGTTCAACGTCGCAATGCGGTGGTCGGGATTCAGAACTTCAAAGTCGTTGTTCCCGATCTGAATATCGCGGGCCGTGAACTCCTTGGGTCCGCGAAGATGGAGTACGACCTTATCCGGCTTCTTGTTGAGCAGTTTAAAACGAACCTGCTTGAGATTCAGGACGATTTCAGTTACGTCTTCGGTCACGCCGGGAATCGTCGAGAACTCGTGGAGCACGCCGTCAATCCGGATCGAAACGATGGCGGCCCCTTGCAGGGACGACAGGAGTACACGACGCAGGCTGTTGCCGATGGTAACACCATAGCCGCGTTCCAGGGGTTGAATGATAAACTTCCCATACGTATCGGTATGGGTGGTCTCGTCAATCTCAACCGCCTCGGGCATCTGGAAGTTCAAACCGTTCATGTATCTCCTCGGGGGATAATTACCGAGAGTAGAGCTCCACGACCAATTGCTCGTTCGCTTCCAGCGGAATTTCCGCGCGATTGGGTACGGTGAGGTACATACCTTCCATCCGCGCCTTGTCGAGCTGAAGATTGGGCATCATCTTCGCGTCGCGAGCTTTTTGCATCGCCTCGTGGATCACCGCCAGCTTTTTCGACCGCTCTCGAACGCGGATGCGATCGTTGGGGCGGAGAAGAAAGGACGGAATGTCCACGACGCGATCGTTCACGAGGAAATGACGGTGACGCACAAGTTGTCGCGCTTGCCGGCGCGAACTGGCAAATCCGATGCGATAGACCACGCTATCCATGCGGCTCTCGAGCATGGCCAGCAGATTTTCACCGGTTACGCCTTTCTGGCGCTGCGCTTCGGTGAAGAAACGGTGGAACTGGCGTTCGAGGAGACCGTACGATTCGCGTATCTTCTGCTTCTCGCGAAGCTGAATTCCATACTGGGAAATCTTGCCGCGGCGGCTGCGACCGTGGACTCCGGGTCCATAGCCGCGCTTCTCGAAAGAGCACTTGACGCCGAGGCAACGGTCCCCCTTCAGGAAGAGCTTCTTTCCCTCGCGGCGGCAGATTCGACAGACGGGATCGTGATTAACAGCCATAGACTTTCTTTCGGTCAAGAGGAATTCTTTTCAGTCCAGATGGTCCCGGGAATCGGCGAACGTCAGACGCGCCGCCGCTTCGGAGGACGACAACCGTTGTGCGGAAGGGGGGTAACGTCGCGAATGGAGCTGATCTGCAGCCCGGAAGCCGCCAGAGCACGAATCGCTCCGTCGCGACCGCCGCCCGGTCCCCGCACCTCGACGACGATTCTCCGCAATCCCAGACTCATGGCAGCTTTGGCCGCGTTGTCGGCGGCAAGCTGAGCCGCAAACGGGGTGTTCTTGCGCGAACCCCGGAGGCCCATCTTTCCGGCGGACGCCCACGAAATCGTATTGCCGTAGTTGTCGGTAATCGTAATCAGCGTATTATTGAACGAAGACTTGATGTGGGCCACTCCGGTGGCTTCCACACGTTCTTTCTTCTTCCGGGTTTCTTTCTTGGGAGGTGCCAACGATTCCGTCTCCTGTTTACGGCGCAGAACGGGCGGGGTAAGAATTCACTACTTGGTCACCGGCTTCTTGCGGAGAAGCTGTCCTTTTTTCTTGCCCTTGCGCGTGCGAGCGTTGTTCTTGGTGTTTTGGCCGCGCACCGGCAAACCGCGGCGATGCCGAAGACCGCGATAGCAGCCGATGTCCATCAGCCGCTTGATATTCATCTGGATCTCGGTGCGCAACGGACCTTCGACCTTAAGATCGGCGACCTTGGCACGAATGGCCTGCAGCTCCGCGTCCGTGAGCTGGTGCGTCCGCTTGTTCCAGTCCACACCGCATTCGGTGAGGATTCTCTGAGACAAGGGGCGACCGATCCCGAAGACGTAGGTTAACGCCACCTCAATGCGCTTGTCGCGCGGGATGTCAATTCCGGCAATACGAGCCATGTACTATCGAGCCTTCTCCTGAAATGACTTTCGCCGCCGTGATCGTTCAAACGACGACGGCTTAACCCTGGCGCTGCTTGTGTTTTTTCGCGCGCGAGCAAATCACATAGACCTTGCCGCGCCGGCGAACGATCTTGCAATGCTCACACATTTTCTTGACGGACGTACGGACTTTCATGAACGATACTCCTTACTCCGGCGAACTACCAAGCGGACGGCAATCTACTTATAGCGATACGTGATGCGCCCGCGATGCAGGTCGTAGGGAGACAACTCCAGTGTGACCCGGTCTCCCGGAAGAATCTTGATGAAGTGCATCCGCATCTTGCCGGAAATGTGGGCCAACACCTTGTGGCCGTTTTCGAGCACGACGCGGAACGTGGCATTGGGAAGGCACTCTTCAATGACTCCGTCCACCTTGATGGCCTGCTCTTTGGCCGTAGCCGTTCCTCCTGCTTACCACTTAGGAAAACGTCAATATCTCCGGCTCTCCGTCGCGCACCACCACCGTATGCTCAAAGTGAGCCGACGGTCTCCGGTCGCGAGTCAACACTTGCCAGTCACCTATCATGTCCACCTCCCACGTTCCCAAGTTAATCATGGGTTCGATGGCAAGGGTCATGTTGCGGCGAAGTATCGGCCCTTGATCGGGATCCCCATAGTTCGGGATTTGTGGATCCTCGTGCAGTTTCCGGCCGATTCCGTGACCGACCAGATCACGCACCACGCTGCAACCCTGCGATTCCGCGTAGGTCTGGACCGTATAGCCGATATTCGAAAGCCGGTTGCCGTCATAGGCTTGAGCGATGGCAAGCTCGAGTGCCCGCTCGGTGACCGCCATGAGCCGTCGTCGTTCGTCGTCCACTTCACCGATAGCATACGTTCGGGCAGCGTCAGCGTGATAGCCCTCATACCTTACGCCGATATCGAGGCCAAGAATCGTCCCCGCTTCAAGAACCTGATCGCCCGGGATACCGTGAACGACTTCCGCTTCAATGGAAAGACAAACCGAAGCCGGAAACGGAACCCCCTGCGCATTCGGGTAATTCTTGAACGACGGAATCCCGCCCGAACGACGAATAAACTCCTCAACCGCTCGATCAATCTCGCGCGCCACCATCCCCGGTTTCATCAGCGAAGCCGCAACCTCAAAGGCTCCCGCGAGGATTGCGCCCGCATGGCGCATGATCTCAATCTCGCGCTCCGTCTTGACAACGATCACAACAGGTCCGGATCCATGGCAATGAGAATCCGGGCGAAAATCTGATCTTCCCCGCCGACACCCGAGACTTCCCGGAATGAGCCCTTCTCTTTATAGTAGCTCACCAGCGGCAGGGTCTTCTCGCGATACACGTGCAGTCGCTGCTGGATCGTTTCGGGCCGGTCGTCATCGCGCAGAATAATATTCGCTTCCCCCTTCGGACAGCGATGATCCTCGATGGCCTTCGGATTCGTCTTCACGTTGAACACCGCTCCGCACGTCGTGCAAACGCGGCGGGATGAGAGCCGCTCGACGATGTCCTGTTCCGGCACTTCAATGGACACAACGTAGGGCGCGGGAAGATCCATTTCATTCAGCAAGCTTCCCAAGGCCTCCGCCTGCGGCACCGTACGTGGAAATCCGTCGAAGATCGCGCCGCGCACCGCGTCCGCCTGTCCGAGCCGATTCCGCACCATGTCAATGATCACGTCATCGGGAACCAACTCGCCCCGATTCATGATTTCCTTGGCGCGCAGACCGAGTTCAGTGCCGGACTGCACCTCCATCCGCAACAGATCGCCGGTGGAAATCTGCGGGATGCTCAGGTGTTGACTCAGACGCTGCGCTTGCGTCCCTTTTCCAACTCCTATCGCACCAAGAAGTATCAGCGTATACTTCGTCATTCGCTTACACAGTGGTCAGACCACCGCCGCGCCTTCGCCGCTTCCTACATGCGGCGGCGGCCGCGGATGCGCCCGGTTTTCATCAGTCCCTCGTAGTGCCGCATGACCAGATGGGATTCCACCTGCTGCAACGTGTCCAGAATCACTCCCACGACAATGAGAATGGTCGTCCCGCCGAAAAAGTTCGCCACGTTCCAAGAAACGTTGAACTGCGCGACGATGATCGTTGGCAGAACGGCAACGAGGGCTAAGGCAATGGCTCCCGGGAGAGTTACCCGAGAGAGAATCGAGTCAATGAAATCGGACGTCTGTTTGCCCGGACGGATGCCCGGAATAAACCCGCCGTTCTTCTTCATGTTGTCCGCCAGGTCCACCGGATTTAGAACGATGGCGGTGTAGAAATAGGTGAAGAAGACGATGAGTATGAACTCCATGATCAGATAGGCCGCGCTCTGCATGGCGAACATGTTCACCAGAGCATCGTGCAGTCCCCCCTCGGGCAGGAAGGTCGCGACTGAAGACGGAACAAACATGATGGACTGAGCGAAGATGATCGGCATCACCCCCGCCGAATTCACCCGGAGCGGGATGTGCGTACTCTGTCCACCATAGGTTTTTCGCCCAACCACTCGCTTGGCATACTGCACCGGAATCTTGCGCGTCCCCTGGGTGAGGGCCACCACCGCCATCGTAATCAGGAACAGCATCCCCAGGAACAGCACGTCCACCATGATATGGCGGTTGCCGGCCTGAATCATCTGCACTTCCTCGAAAACGGCATAGGGCAGACGATCAATGATGCCGATGAAGATCAGCAGCGAGATGCCGTTGCCGATTCCGCGCTCGGTGATCTGCTCACCCAGCCACATGATGAGCGTCGTTCCGGCCGCGAGAGTCAGCATCAGCAGCAGCCGGAATCCGAAACCGGGATTGGGAACGACCGGCGCTCCGGACGTCGCGATCAGCCGCTCCAGGAAAATCGCCACGCCGCCCGCTTGCATGGCCGAGATGACAACGGTTCCATAGCGGGTGAGCTGCGTGATTTTCTTACGGCCTTCTTCCCCCTCCTTCTGCAGCTTCTGGAAATACGGAACCACCGTGCCCATGAGCTGGAAGATGATCGAGGCCGAGATGTAGGGCATGATTCCCAGCGCAAAGATGGTGGCGCGCTGAAACGCTCCCCCCACGAACATGTCCCACAATCCGAAGAGGGTATTCTGATTCTGCTGGAAAAACTCGCCCAGAGCTCCGGCGTCAATTCCCGCCACCGGCACGTGCCCGCCCACGCGGTAGACGAGGAAGATGAGGAGCGTGAAGAGAATGCGGTCCCGAAGTTCGGGAATCTTGAAAACGTTGGTAAACCGCTCAAGCATTAGGATGCGACTACCTTACCGCCCGCCTCGGTGATTTTCTTCTCGGCTGCCGCCGATAATTTGCACGCACGAACCTCGAACGCCCGCTCGACCGTGCCTTCACCCAAAATCTTCACGGGTGTACCCACCTTGCGAATCAAACCCGCCTTCTTCAGGCTCTCCGGCTCGACCACGCTGCCTTCCGGCAATCGAGCCAGATCTCTCACGTTGAGCACCTGAACTTCTTCCGCCCAGATGTTCTTGAATCCCCGCTTCGGCAAACGGAGATGAATGGGCTTCTGACCGCCCTCGAATCCGCGCTTCCTGACGGAACCGCTGCGCGAGAGATAGCCCTTTTCGCCGCGACCGGCGCTGCCGCCGTGTCCCGAGCTGGAACCGCGACCGAGTCGTTTCTTGGAATGAGTCGAGCCGGGAGCCGGCTTCAGTTGATCGAGCGGCATAGTCCTACTCCTGAACCTCTTCGCATTCCAGAAGATGGGACACGCACCGAACCATTCCCCGCGTTGCGGGATTGTCCGGGATCACGCGCGTCTCATGAAGACGATGCAGCCCCAAGGCCCTTACCGTCTGCTTCTGTGTCCACGGCCGCCGCACCGTGCTTCGTTTCAGCGTTATCTTGAGTTTTTTTTCCATCGCGTCGTCTCAGCGACCTCGTGCGAGTCAGCCCGCAAAGACTTCTCGGATTGAAATGCCCCGCGTTTGCGCCACCATTCGTACATCGCGCATTGAATCCAGAGCGGAAAACACGGCCTTGACCACATTATGAGGATTATTGGTGCCCATCACTTTGGTTAAAACATCACGCACTCCCAGACACTCCATCACCAGCCGGACGGACCCGCCGGCAATGACACCCGTACCGGGAGAAGCAGGACGAAGAAAAATCTTGCCCGCGCCGTATTTTCCGTAAATGGCGTGTGAAAGAGTGGTCCCGATAATGGGATAGCGTTTCATGGAGCGCTTGGCTTGCTGAGTAGCCTTCGAGATCGCGTCCACGACTTCGTTGGCCTTGCCCATGCCGAATCCGGCCCGTCCGCGTCCATCACCCGCCACTACGACGGCGTTGAACGAGAAATTGCGGCCGCCTTTGACGACCTTGGCCACGCGATTGATGCAGACGACCTTTTCAATCAACGCTTCGCCGGTGGCAAGCTCGCTGGCCATCTCGCGGTCGCGTCGGCGGGGGGTTCTTTCCATCTGACCGTTCATAAGATTCTCTACAATTGGAGTCCGCCCTTACGAGCGCCTTCAGCGACCGCTTTCACCCGGCCGTGATATGGAAATCCGTTGCGGTCGAACACAACCCGTCGAATCTCGTGTTCGATGGCTTTCTTCGCGCAGGCTTCGCCTACAATCCTGCCTACTTCCACCGGTTTCTTGCCCGCGACCTTCTCCCGTACGTCGGGCGAGAGCGAGGAGATCGAGGTTAACGTCTTGCCGTGGACGTCGTCCACCAGTTGTACGTACACCTGGCGAAGCGAACGAAACACGACCAGCCGGGGCCGTTCGGGGGTTCCGTGCACGACCTTGCGGATATGTTTCTTGCGACGAATGCGGCGTCGAATTTTCAGTTCTGTTGTGGCGGCCATAGACGATTCACTTGTGATTCGGCGGACAAAAACAGCCTTACTTTGCCGTCTTGCCGGCCTTGGTGCGCACGACCTCACTGGCGTAGCGAATACCCTTCCCCTTATACGGCTCGGGCTTGCGAACGGCCCGGATCTCTCCGGCGACATGTCCCACCAGCTCGGCGTCGTTGCCCGACACGATCAGTGTGGTCGGTTTGGGAACTTCAAATTTGATTCCCGGAGGGCATTCCACAAATACCCCGTGGGAGAAGCCCACGCTGAACAACACGCCGCTCGGCTTGGCGTCCACGCGGTAGCCCACGCCGACGATTTCCAGTTCCTTCTTGAAGCCTTGCGTAACGCCCTTCACCATGTTGGCGATGAGTGCACGGGTCAGACCGTGGAGAGCCCGATGAGGTTTCTCGTCGGAGGGACGGCGGACCAGAATGGTGTTGCCCTGAATCTCGACGGCCATCTCGCCGTGAATCGGCCGAGACAGCTCGCCTCGCGGGCCTTTCACCGTCACGACATGATCCGCGATGTTGACTTCAACTTCCTTCGGAATCGAAATGGGAGAGCGACCGACACGTGACACGTTTCAAACTCCTCAAACGTCAGCACGAGGGATATTCGTTCCTCGCGCAACTACCAGACGTGACAAACTACTTCTCCGCCCAGACCTTGCCGCCGGGCTTCATTCCCCGTCATGACTCCGCGCGACGTGGACAAAATCGAAACCCCCAAACCGTTCATGACACGGGGGATGTCGCGCTCGCCCACATAGCGCCGCAGACCGGGACGGGAAATTCTGCGCAGGCCCTGAATCGCCGGCTCGCCTCCGGGGCTGTACTTCAAATAGAGACGGAGATAGCCCTGCGGGCCTTCATCCACGTGCACAAAATCGTGGATGTAGTGGCTATCCATGAGAACCCGCGTAACCTCGGCCTTCATCTTCGAAAACGGAACGTCCACGCGCGTCCGGCGCGTCTTGAGAGCGTTCCGCACGCGGGTCAACAAATCGGCGATTGGATCGGTAGTTGGCATGACTGAATTATCGGATGAATGGTTAGGACTACCAACTGGCTTTCACCACACCGGGGATTTCACCGGCGAGCGCCAATTCCCGGAAACAAATACGACACAAACCGTACTTCCGGAGGTATGCGCGCGGTCGGCCGCAACGACGACAACGGGTGTAGGCCCGCACCGCGAATTTCGGTTTCCGTTGCTGTTTAGCGATCAGACAGGCTTTCGCCATGAGTGTACGTCCAACTCCTACGGTTTGTCAGGCCGCTTCGGCTTCCGTCGTCGGCGTCTTCTGCTCCCGCCGACGCATCGGCAAGCCCAGTTCCTTCAAGAGTTCATAGGCCTCGACGTCGGTCTTGGCGGTGGTCACGAACGTTACGTCCATACCGCGAATCTTCTCGATCGCGTCAAGATCTATTTCGGGGAAAATGATTTGCTCTTTGAATCCCACGGTGTAGTTTCCGCGTCCGTCGAAGCCGCGATTCGGCAATCCGCGAAAATCGCGGATGCGCGGCGCAGCCGTACTGATCAAACGATCGAGAAACTCCCACATCATGTGACGACGCAGAGTCACGAAAGCGCCGATCGGCATCCCCTCGCGCAGTTTGAAATTCGAGATGGACTTGCGGGCTTTCGTTATCGCCGGACGTTGGCCGGTGATCTGAGCCACCTCCCGCACGACGCCGTCGAGAATGCGCGGATTCGCCACCGCGTCCCCCGCCCCGACGTTGACCACGATCTTCGTAAGTCGCGGAATCTGCATGGGATTCTTGTACTGGAACCGCTTGGTCAAGGCGTCCCGCACCTTGTCCTGATAGTGGCTCTGGAGACGAGGAACGTAATCGCCCGGGAGACGCGGACGCTCTCCTCCGAGAGCCACTCCGCCCTTCTTCGCTTCCTTCCCGCCCTTCTTGGAGGATGGCGCGCCTTTGGACGGCTTGGAGGGTTTGGCTTTATCTCCGCTCATCGCGAATCATCTCGTTAGAAACCTTGGCCACGCGCACACGTTGCCGCTTTTCGCCGCCGGTCAGTACCTTGCGACCCACCCGGGTCGGTTCGCCGCTCTTCGGGTCGAGCAGCATCACGTTGGAAACGTGAATGGAACCTTCGCGAGTAACGATGCCGCCCTGCGGACGAGTCTGCGTCGGGCGCTGGTGCTTCTTAATGAAGTTCACGCCCTCCACGACGATGCGTCGCTTCTCGGGAAAAACCTTGAGAACTTTGCCGCGCTTCCCGCGGTCGTTCCCGGCGATCACCACCACCATGTCGTTCTTCTTGATCTTCAGATGGAGAGCCATTGGGCAATTGGAATCCGAAATAGTGTAAATCTTCCGGCCGCGGTCAGACGACTTCCGGAGCCAGAGACACAATCTTCATGAACTGCTTTTCGCGAAGCTCGCGAGCCACCGGTCCGAAGATGCGGGTGCCGCGCGGCTCGTTTTCCTTGTCAATAAGAACCACCGCGTTCTCGTCGAAACGAATGTACGATCCGTCGCGACGGCGAACTTCCTTGGTGGTGCGAACGATCACTGCGCGGGACTTGTCCCCCTTCTTCACCGACGCATTGGGAATCGCCGAGCGAACGGAAACCATGATAATATCGCCCACCGATGCGGTGCGACGGCCGGTTCCGCCGTACACGCGGAAACAACGGACTTTCTTGGCACCCGTATTGTCGGCCACGTTGAGTATGGAATACTCCTGAATCATCGGAGGCTACTTTCTCTTCTCGATGACCTGCACCAGTCGCCAATGCTTGTGCTTGGACTGCGGACGGGTCTCCATGATCCGCACGCGATCGCCGATTTGGCATTGATTCGTCTCATCGTGGGCCATGAACTTCGAGGTTCGCCGCACGTACTTCTTGTACAGCGGGTCCTGCACGCGGCGCTCGACGGCCACCACGATGGTCTTACTCATCTTGTTGGAAACCACGATCCCGATACGGGTCTTGCGCAGTCCGCGCTTGACCGACGAGACCGGAGCTGCAGAATGATCCGTCATGCCGTCACTTCCTTCGGCTGGCGTTTGCCGAGCTCGAATTCCCGGATCATCGTGCGGATGCGGGCAATGTCCCGCCGCAAGTGCCGTACCCGCGCAGTATTGGGAAGTTGTCCGGAATCCAGTTGAAACCGGAGTTGCTCAAGGCTGTCCTCACAGTCATGGAGACGCCGATCGAGTTCAGCCGGAGACAGCTCCTTCAGCTCGGTCATCTTCTGTGGTCTTGCACTACCCGTTCCCATATCTCCGCATCACCATCCGGTTATGAGTGCGCGATTTCGCGCTGAACAAACTTGGTCTTGATGGGGAGCTTGTGCGCCGCCAGACGCATGGCCTCGCGCGCCGCCTGCTCTTCCACCCCTTCGATCTCGAACAGAATCCGGCCGGAACGAATCACGGCCGCGTAAAACTCGATCGGCCCTTTGCCCTTGCCCTGACGGGTTTCGAGCGGCTTCTTGGAAACGGGCTTGTCGGGAAAAATCCGAATCCAGATCTTGCCGCCGCGCTTCACGTGACGAGTGAGCGCCACACGAGCGGCCTCGATCTGCCGCGACGTCATCCAGCAATCGCCCATCGCCTTCAATCCGAACTCGCCGAAGGCAACCGTGCTGCCGACGTAGTCGGAACCCTTGCGACGACGACGCTGCTGTTTGCGAAACTTGAGTCTCTTGGGAGTCAGCATGTTCTACGTCCTATGTCCGTGACCGCTCGCGCGAGCGAAGCTGCCCGGCCGCCAGAGCGTTCTTGCCGATGACTTCGCCCTTGCAGATCCACACTTTCACGCCGACGGTACCGTAGGTGGTCTTGGCCACCGACAGCGAGTAGTCCACGTCGGCGCGCAGCGTGTGCAGCGGAACCCGGCCTTCCATATACCCTTCCTGCCGCGACATCTCGGCGCCGCCCAGACATCCCGAACAGAGAATCTTCACGCCTTCCGCTCCCATGCGCATCGTCGTCTGGAGAGCTTTCTTCATCGCGCGGCGAAACGAGACCCGTCCCTCGAGCTGCTGGGCGATCAGGTCGGCGACCAACTTCGCCTCGAGCTCGGGCCGCTTGATCTCGAAAATATTGACTTGCACGTCTCGTTGAGTCAGATTCCGCAGCTCGGCCTTGAGCTTGTCCACTTCGGCGCCTTTCCGTCCGATGACGATGCCCGGACGGGCGGTGCGGATGGTGAGCGTGAGCTGCTTGGGCGTGCGTTCGATCTGAATCCCCGCCACGCCCGCGCCCTTCAAACGCTGCGCCAGATACTTGCGGAGATAAAGATCTTCATGCAACTTGTCGGCGAAGCTGCGTTCATCGAACCAGGCGCTGTTCCAAGTGCGGATAATGCCCAGCCGCATGCCGACGGGATTGACTTTCTGACCCACAGGTTATTCCGTTTTCTTCGATCTGGTCTTCGCGGTCCGCTTGGCCGAACTCTTCGGGGCGGGAGCCTTTTTGGCTCGCGCTTTCTTCACCGGTGCGGCCGGCTTCTCCGGAGAAGCGGTTTCTTCAACAGGTGATTCCTCGGCCTCCTCGACGTCCTCGATTTGAGGAAGGCCGATGTGAACCGTTAAATGACTCATGCGCTTGCGAATCAGCGTCGCGCGTCCCATCGCCCGCGGCAGAAAGCGGCGGTAGGCCGGACCCTCATCCACGAAAATCCGCGTGACCACCAGCTCGTCCGGATTGACGTTGCGAGCCTCATCGCTGTTGACGATATTCGCCACCGCCGACTGAATGGCCTTGAGCGTCGGAAGGGCCGCCGAGCGATGCGTGAACTTGAGCAAGCCGATGGCGTCATTGACGGACTTGCCGCGCACCAGATCGGCTACCAATCGCATCTTGCGAGGAGTTACATGAAGGTATTTTGCGACGCAGTGGGATTCCATTGGAGTTTCTACTTCTTGGCAACGGTGCGTTCGGCCTTCTTCGCCGTGTGGCCCTTGAACGTCCGGGTCGGCGCGAACTCACCCAATTTATGCCCCACCATGTTCTCAGTGATGTAAACGGGCAGGAACTTCTTGCCGTTGTGAACGGCCAGAGTGTGGCCCACGAAATCCGGCGAAATCATCGAACGACGCGACCACGTCTTGAGAACCTTCTTCTCGTTCGCTTCGTTCATCTTCAGAATGCGGGCTTCCAGTTTGGGGTCAATGAACGGCCCCTTCTTGAGCGACCTGGCCATGGATTACGAGCCTCGTGTCTGAACGTTACGGCGACGAACGATAAGACGATTCGATTGCTTCCGCGGATTGCGGGTCTTGTAGCCCTTCGTGGGTTTGCCCCACGGAGTGCACGGATGACGCCCGCCGCTGCTGCGTCCTTCACCGCCACCCATCGGATGATCCACCGGATTCTTGGCCACGCCGCGCGTGTGGGGTCGGCGGCCCAGCCAACGCGTCCGCCCCGCTTTTCCGCTGGTGACTTTCTCATGATCGAGATTGCCGACCTGTCCGATGGTGGCCAGGCACAGTGAGGGAAGCTTGCGGACTTCGCCGCTCGGCAGCTTGAGCAGCGCATATCCACCGTCTACGGCCGTGAGTTGACAGGCGGCTCCGGCGGCCCGCGAAATCTGACCGCCCTTGCCGACCTTCATCTCGACGTTGTGCACGAACGAGCCCAGCGGAATCTTTTCCAGCGGAATGGCGTTGCCGACCCGAATCTCGGTCTCCTTGCGGGAGGACATTACGCGATCTCCCACCGCCAAACCGTTCGGAGCCAGGATGTACCGCTTCTCGCCGTCCGCATAGAACAGCAGAGCGATGTTCGCACTGCGATTGGGATCGTATTCGAGTCGAGCCACGCGCGCCGGAATATCGTACTTGTTGCGCTTGAAATCAATGATACGATAGTGGCGCTTGTGGCCGCCGCCGATATTGATATTGGTCGCCCGCCCGCGATTGTTCCGGCCGCCCGTCTTGGGAAGCGGAGTAAGCAGGCTCCGCTCCGGACCCTCCTTGGAGATATCGCTGCGGACCAGCACCGTGCGGAAGCGCAACGTCGGTGTAAGCGGTCTGAATTTCTTGACTGGCATGTTTCGATCGCTTGCGGAAAATTGCTATACGTTCTGCGCGAGTTCGATGGTGTCGCCGGGCTTCAGCGTCACGACGGCCTTCTTCCAGTCGGCGCGTTTGCCGACGAACCGGCCGAGACGCTTGACCTTGCCGCGCACGTTCATCGTATTCACTTGCAGCACGGTCACCGAGTATTTCTGCTCGACCGCGCGCTTGATCTCGATCTTGTTGGCGCCCGGAGCCACCATGAAAGCGTACTGATTCCGCTTGTCCTGAAGGGCCGCCACTTTCTCGGTCAGAAGAGGCTTGCGAAGTACCGATCTCTTATGCAGCATGGTCAAGTACCTTCACCAGCTTGGGAACCGCGCTCTTCTGGAAGAGGAGAACCGTGCAATCCATGAGGTCTCTGGTCGAAGCGACCTCCGCCTTTTGCAGGTTCGCGCGGTTCAGATTGCGAATGCTCTTGACGAGCACCAAGTCGAATTCCGGAGTCAGGAGAAGAACCTTCTCGTCTCCCAAGCCAAGCGCAGCCAGAAGACCGACCATCTCGCGCGTCCGCGGAGCATCCAGCGTGAAATCCTCCACCACACGAATGCGATCTTCGCGGGCTTTGTGAATCAGCGCGCTGCGCCGCGCCAGCTTCTTCACCTTCTCGGTAATATTCACGCTGTACGTATGCGGCTGCGGACCGAAGATCGTTCCGCCGCCCGGATTCAGGGGCGAACGCCGGGTTCCCTGCCGAGCCACACCGCGGCCTTTCTGGCGGAACGGCTTGCGCCCGCCGCCGCGCACCATGCAACGGTTACGGGTCGAGTGAGTTCCCTGACGACGCGCCGCTTCCTCACTGCGGACGGCCAGCCAGATCGCATGATCGTTCGGATCGCCCGCCAGAAGTCCGTCGGGGATCTCAATCGTCTCGGATGACTTGGAGCCGTCGCGTTTGTATATGGGCAGTTGCATATCTTGACTCTACGGCTTGCGAACCAGAACGATTCCTTTGGTCGGGCCGGGTACCGCACCCTTAACCATGATCAGGCTCGCGTCCACGTCCACTCGGACCACGGTGAGTCCGCCGGAGGTTACCTGTTGATTGCCCATCTGTCCCGGCATTCGCAATCCTTTCCAAACGCGGCCGGGGAACGTGTGAGCGCCGATCGCGCCGCCATGACGGAAAAACTCGTGCGTCCCGTGTGTGCTCACGGCGCCGCTGAAGTGGTGACGTTTCATCACGCCCTGAAATCCCTTGCCCTTAGACGTGGCGGTAACCTTGATTTTATCGCCGACGACGAACAGATCGCACTTCAACGTATCGCCGACCCGCTTCCCCTCGATCTGCATGTTGCGGATTTCGCGTTCCACCTTGGGCGCGGTGAGATTCAGCTTGGCGTAGTGACCCTTCTGAGCCATATTCACGAGCTTGTCGCGCTTCTGCTCGAAGCCGAGGCACGTCGCACTATAGCCGTGAAGCTCGTCACTGCGCAGATTGGTGATCAGGTTGGGGCCCAGCTCGATGACGGTGACCGGAATAACCTGTCCCTTCGCATCGAATACTCGGGTCATACCCAGTTTGCGTCCAATCAGTCCTATCATGTCTTGATCTCGATGTCCACACCCGCCGGCAGCTCGATGCGGATCAGCGCATCCACCGTCTTGGGGGTAGAGTTGAGAATGTCAATGAGGCGCTTATGAATTCGCGTCTCGAATTGCTCGCGGGACTTCTTATCCACGTGCGGCGAGCGATTCACCGTCACGACCTGACGACGCGTGGGCAGCGGGATCGGTCCCGAAATCAGTGCCCCGGTCGCCTTGGCCGTCTGAATGATCTTCTCGGTTGATTTGTCGACCAGATTGTGGTCGTAGCTCTTCAACCGAATGCGAATGAAACCTTTCTTCACCGTGGAAACCCGCTTGATTCCGCAACCAACGAACGAAACGCTATTTCCTCTCGAGAATTTTCTCCAACACCGCCGTCGGCACTTCCTGGAAACGGTCGAACATCATCGTGAAGATCGCCCGTCCCTGAGTCAGCGACCGCAGAGCCGTCGCGTAGCCGAACATCTCAGAAAGCGGCACCCGCGCATTCACCACCTGACCGTCCGCGCGCGGATGCATCTCCGTAACGCGCCCGCGCCGGGAGTTGATATCACCCACGACTCCGCCAAGGTACGCGTCGGGAGTCACAACCTCGACCAGCATGATCGGTTCCATGATGGTCGGGTCCGCCCGCCGCACCGCGTCGCGAAGCGCCATCGCGGCCGCGACGTTGAAGGCGAGCTCCGAGGAATCCACCTCGTGGTACGATCCGTCCACCAGCGTCGCCTTGATATCCATCAGCGGATAACCGGCCAGAACGCCGGTCCGCATGGCGGATTCCATTCCCCTCTGAACGGCCGGAATATATTCCCGCGGAACATTACCGCCCACAATCTTGTTCTCGAACACCAGACCCGATCCGGGAGGCGCCGGCTCAACGTCAATGATAATGTGAGCAAACTGACCGCGACCGCCGGTCTGCTTGGCGAACTTCGTATCCTGCCGCACCGACTTGCGAATACACTCTTTGTACGCAACCTGCGGACGGCTCACCAGCGCGTCCACTTTAAACTCGCGCAGCAATCGGTCCACGATGATCTCGAGGTGCAACTCGCCCATTCCGGCAATGATCGTCTGCCCCGTTTCCTCGTTGTAGCCGACGCGGAACGTGGGATCCTCGTCGGCCAGACGGGACAGGGCCTCGGCAATCTTGTCCTGATCCGATTTCGAGCGCGGCTCGATGGAGATCTCGATTACCGGCGTGGGGAATTCCATCTTCTCAAGAAGAATCGGACGGTTCTCCGCGCACAGCGTGTCGCCCGTGCGAACCTCTTTTAGAGCCACCGTCGCGACGATGTCCCCGGCCGCGACCTCGGTAATGTCTTCGCGCTTGTTGGCCGACATCTGAAGCAGCCGCGAAATACGCTCGCGCTTGCCCGTCGTCGCGTTCAAGATGTTCGATCCCGCCGTCAGCTTTCCGGAATAGACGCGGAAAAAAGTCAACTTGCCGACGTAGGGATCGGTCATGATCTTGAACGCCAACGCCGCAAACGGTTCCTTCGCATCCGGCTTCCGGATCTCGACCGCATCGGTCTTGGGATGGGTTCCCTTTACCGGACCGATATCAAGCGGCGACGGCAGGAAGTCCACCACCGCGTCCAGCAGCCGTTGCACACCCTTATTCTTGAAGGCCGATCCTACCAGCACCGGGAAGATCTTCATGTCGAGCGTGGCCTTGCGCAACGCCGCACGGATCTCCTCGGGCGGAACCGGTTGATCTTCGAGGAATTTGGCCATCAAATGATCGTCGTAGTCCGACACCGATTCGAGCAGCTTTTCGCGCCAGTGATGAGCCACGTCGTACATGTCTCGCGGCACGTCGAACTCCTCGTAGCGCAGCCCCTGCGTCTCCTCGACCCACACCACCATCCGGAACGTGATCAGATCAATCACCCCCCGAAACATGTCACCCGATCCCACGGGAATGATGAACGGGACCGGGTTGGCGTGTAGACGAGAACGAATCATGTCCACGACGCGGAAAAAATCCGCGCCGGCACGATCCATCTTATTGACAAAGCAGATGCGGGGGACGCGGTAACGATTGGCCTGCCGCCAGACCGTTTCCGACTGCGGCTCCACGCCGCCGACGGCACAGAACAGCGCGACCGCGCCGTCGAGCACGCGCAGCGATCGCTCCACCTCGACCGTGAAATCCACGTGGCCGGGCGTGTCAATGATGTTGATGCGGTGATCGCGCCAGTAGCAGGTGGTCGCGGCGGACGTGATCGTGATTCCCCGCTCCTTCTCCTGCTCCATGAAGTCCATCGTGGTGCTGCCTTCGTGCACCTCCCCCATCCGGTGCAGACGGCCGGTATAGAACAGGATCCGCTCCGTGGTCGTCGTCTTACCGGCATCAATGTGAGCCATGATGCCGATATTCCGAGTCGCAGTCAAAGGCAATCTCGGCGCCGAATCCTTCGACGCCGAACTCACACCTTGACGGGTTTGTACGTTCGGAACGGTCACTCTATTCTATCCCTTGCTGCCAAATGAATCATCCGGTTGCGGAACTCGCCGTTACCAGCGGAAATGGGCAAACGCCCGGTTGGCCTCGGCCATGCGATGCGTATCTTCACGTTTCTTCACCGCCGAGCCTTCGCCCTTGGAAGCGGCCAGAAACTCGCCCGCCAGTTTTTGTGCCATGGTCTTCTCCCCCCGGTTCCGAGCGTAGGAAATAAGCCAGCGAATGGCCAGCGCTTGCCGGCGGGCCGAACGCACTTCCACCGGAACCTGATAGGTCGAGCCACCAACCCGGCGGCTTTTCACCTCGACCAGCGGAGCCACGTTCTTCATGGCCTTCTGGAAGACCTCGAGGGGATTGGCCTTGGCCTTGTCCTCGATGATTCCGAATGCCCCGTAGAGGCTGTTCTCGGCCACCGAGCGCTTGCCGCGTCTCAGCAGACCATTAATGAATGCGGCAACCTCGGCCGACCCATACTTCGGGTCCAGCGGCTGCTCGCGCCGGATGACTCGTTTCCTTCTTGACATACGTGGTGATCTTGGAAAGTAGCGGCTGACCGGGGGGGAACCGCAACGTCTACTACCGGGCCTTGGCGGCGGACTTCCGCTTCGTGCCGTACTTCGAGCGGCCCTTCTGGCGTCCGTCAACACCTGCCGCGTCCAGTTTGCCGCGAATGATATGATACCGGACTCCCGGCAGGTCCTTCACACGGCCACCGCGAATCATCACGATGGAGTGTTCCTGGAGATTATGTCCCTCGCCGGGAATATAGGCGGTTACGACGATTCCGTTGGTGAGCTTGACACGGGCTACCTTACGCAACGCCGAGTTTGGTTTCTTGGGCGTCGTGGTGTAAACGCGCGTGCAGACACCACGGCGTTGCGGGCACCGAGCCAGTGCCGGTGCCGTTGTCTTGTATTTCTTTGATTCCCGCCGGAGGCGGACTAATTGTTGGACGGTGGGCAAGAACAGCTCCCCGTTTTAGGCTTAGACTTTCAAATTAAACAATTAACCGGCAATTTGTCAAGCGTCTTTACGCTCTCTTGTGCGCCTGCCGATTCCCTTCAAATGATCGGATTCGCATCACAAGATACTGATTTTCAAGGATATCTGGGAATCATCAAGAAGCCTGTGGCTCATCTTGCATACCCTTGGTACCCAGGATGCCCTCTCCGACAACAGGCTCTTCGACACTTTCCACCGGCTCCTCTTCGATCCGCGGCATCGTGATTCGGAAGTCTTTGGCAAGTTCCTCGGCCTCATCAGTAGGCCGCTCAACCCTGAGCCGCTGATACCGCAAGAGTCCCGTACCCGCCGGGATCAGGTGGCCCATGATGACGTTTTCCTTCAGACCCGACAGGATATCCACCTTCTTGGAAATCGCCGCATCCGTGAGAACGCGGGTCGTTTCCTGAAAACTTGCCGCCGAGATGAAGCTCTCCGTGGACAAGCTGGCCTGAGTAATCCCGAGCAGGACCGGAGTTGATGTAGCCGGCTTGGCCGGCCGGCCCTTGGCTTCCGTGCTACCGGCCGCGCGAAGCTTCCGATTTTCGCGGTTAAACTCCGCACGATCAACAATCTGGTTCACCCGGAACGAACCGTCGCCGGACTCCTCAACGATGATTTTATTGAACATCTTTTCGTTGGAGCGAATGAACTTCAGCCCGTCCACATGATCGCCTTCCAGATAGTCGGAGTCGCCCGGGTCCTCGATACGAACCTTCTGCAGCATCTGCCGGACGATCACTTCGATGTGCTTATCGTTGATCCGCACACCCTGCGAACGATACACCTCCTGGATCTCCTTTACCAAATACTCCTGAACCTTCCAGGCTCCCTGAATGGCCAAGATGTCCTGCGGGACGACCGAGCCTTCGGTGATCTTCTCACCCGCCGAAACCCGGTCGTGATCGTGAACCAGAATATGCTTGCCGTAGGGCACGGCATACTTGCTCTCCACCTGACCGTCGTGCGAAGTAACCGTAATCATGCGCACACCGCGCTTGAGACCGCCGAAGCGCACCACTCCGTCAATTTCGGATACGATGGCCGGATCTTTGGGCCGGCGGGCCTCGAAGAGTTCGGTGACCCGCGGCAGACCGCCGGTGATGTCGCGAATACTGCTCGACTTGCGGGGCATCTTCGCCAGCGGTTCGCCGATCTTGATCGGCTGTCCATCATGAACGAGAAGATGGGCTCCGATGGGAAGAATGTGGTTCGCCAGCCGCTCTCCGCTCTCATCCAAAATCACAATGTGGGGATTCAGCTTGCGGTCTTTGGACTCGATGATGACCTTGTGCTTCATCCCCGTCGTCTCATCCACCTGATGGTGGAAGGTCTGCTCTTCCTTGATATCCATGTAGTGAATGATCCCGCCCACCGACGCCAGGATCGAGTCGGAGTAGGGATCCCACTCGAACAACATCTCGCCTTCTGTCACCTGTTGCCCTTCATCCGCGTAGACCTCGGCTCCATAGGGCAGCTTGTAGCGGGCGACTTGCCGGTTGTTCTCGTCGAGAATCTTGATCAGCCCGGACCGGCGAATCGAAATCTTCTTACCGTCCTCGCGCTGAATGAAATCGGCATTCTCGAACACGATGGAGCCGGTTTTCTTGGCCACTCGCCGGGACTCCGCCACATCACGGGCGGCGGCGCCGCCGATGTGGAAGGTTCGCAGCGTGAGCTGCGTGCCGGGTTCGCCCACCGACTGCGCGGCCATGACGCCGACCGCCTCGCCAATGTCCACCATCTGGCCGGTGGCGAGGTTGGCTCCATAGCATCGCGCGCACACGCCCCGCACCGATTCGCACGTCAGCACCGAGCGAATCTTGATTCGCGTTACACCGGCGCGGGCAATAACTTCCGCCTCCTTCTCCATGACCGGCATGTTGGCGTCGAGAATCTTCACTCCGGTCACCGGATCGAAAATCGGCTCGGAAAGAACGCGGCCCATCACACGCTCATGGAGCTGCTCGGTGACTTCCTCGCCCTCTTGGGCTTCCTCAAGGAAAATCCCGCGCAGCGTTCCGCAGTCCTCGTCACGAACAATGACGTCCTGTGCCACGTCCACCAAACGGCGCGTCAGATACCCCGCGTCGGCGGTCTTGAGAGCCGTATCGGCCAGACCCTTGCGCGCGCCGTGGGTCGAGATAAAGTACTCGAGAACGCTGAGTCCTTCCTTGAAGTTCGCCGTAATCGGGCTTTCGATAATTTCGCCCTTCTGACCGGTCATCGTCTTCTGCGGCTTGGCCATGAGTCCGCGCATTCCGGCCAGCTGCCGGATCTGCTCTTTCGATCCGCGCGCGCCCGAATCGGCAATCATAAAAATCGGATTGAATCCGGACACGCTCTCGCGAAGCTGCGAGAACATCACCTCGGCCACGTCGGTGCTGGCGTGCGTCCAGATGTCAATGATCTTGTTGTAGCGCTCGCCGTCGGTGATAATGCCATCCTCGTATTGACTGGACACTTCCTCGACTTTGCGATAGGCCTCCTCGATGATCGCGTCCTTGGCGGGCGGAATCTCCACGTCGGTCAAACCGATGGAAATGCCGGCCGTCGTCGCCATGCCGAAACCGATATTCTTGAGCCGGTCAAGAAACGCCGCCGTCTCGCCGATGCCGGTGTTGAGAATGCAGAAGTAGATAATCTCTTCGAGGCGCTTCTTGGTGAGCATCTCGTTGAAGAAGCGGATCCGTTGCACCGCCGGATCGAGAATTCGATTGAAGAGAATTCGACCGACCGTGGTCTCGATCAGTTTCCCGCCCATGCGCACCCGACTGCGCGTGTGCAGTCCGATCTTCTTGTCGTTGTAGGCGACGATCACTTCGTCACTGTCCGAGAACGCCTTCCACTCGAACGGCTCACCCACCTTGCGCTTGGTCAAATAGTACAAACCAAGAACCATATCCTGCGACGGCACGGCAATCGGACGGCCGTGCGCCGGATGCAAAATGTTATGGTTGGCCATCATCAAGAGCCGCGCTTCCACCTGCGCCTCATACGAGAGCGGCACGTGAACCGCCATCTGATCGCCGTCGAAGTCGGCGTTAAACGCCGCGCAAACCAGCGGATGCAGACGGATCGCCTTTCCCTCGATGAGCAGCGGCTGAAAGGCCTGGATACCCAAACGGTGCAGCGTCGGCGCGCGGTTGAGCAGCACCGGATGATCCTGAATGATCTCTTCAAGGATCGCCCACACCTCATCCGTCTTGCGCTCCACCAGCCGCTTGGCCGACTTGACCGTCTTGGTGTGTTCGTACTCGATCAGCTTGCGAATGATGAACGGCTTGAAGAGCTCAACGGCCATGTCCTTCGGCAGCCCGCACTCCTGCAAACGAAGCTCCGGACCGACCACGATCACGCTGCGGCCCGAGTAGTCCACCCGCTTGCCCAGCAGATTCTGTCGGAAGCGCCCCTGCTTGCCCTTGAGGTTGTCCGATAGACTCTTGAGCGGGCGGTTCCCGTCGGAACGCACCGCCACCGACTTGCGTCCATTGTCGAACAGCGAATCCACCGCCTCCTGCAGCATGCGCTTCTCATTGCGAAGGATGACCTCGGGCGCGCGAATCTCGATTAGCCGCTTGAGCCGGTTGTTGCGAATAATCGTGCGGCGGTAGAGATCGTTCAAATCCGACGTGGCGAAGCGGCCTCCTTCCAGCGGCACCAGCGGCCGTAAGTCAGGCGGAACCACCGGGATCACCGACATCACCATCCACTCGGGCTCATTGACAATACCGCTGGCGTCGGTCTTGAACGCCTCGATGACCCGCAGCTTCTTGATCGCGTCATGCTTGCGCTGAGCGCTGGACTCCGTCTTGATCTGAACGCGCAACTCACCGGCCAGTTCTGCGACCGGCTCGGTGGCCAGCAGATCGCGAATCGCCTCCCCTCCCATCTTGGCCACGAAGCGTTCCTCAGACGTCAAATCTTCCTGCGGTCCGATCTCGCTCATCACCTCCAAATACTCGGCCTCGGAAAGAAGGTCCTTCCGCCGCAGCGAGCTCTTGCCGGGATGGATGACGGCGAACGACTCATAATAAATCACGCGTTCGAGATCGCGGGTACTCATGCCGAGCACGAGACTGATCTTCGAAGGCAGACTGCGGAAATACCAGATGTGAACAACCGGCACCGCCAGACTGATGTGGCCCATGCGCTTGCGGCGGACGTCCTTCTTCGTGACCTCCACTCCGCAACGGTCGCACACGATTCCTTTGTAGCGAATGCCGCGGTACTTGCCGCAATGGCATTCCCAATCCTTGACCGGACCGAATATCTTCTCGCAAAACAGGCCGTCCTTCTCGGGCTTGTAGCTGCGATAGTTGATCGTCTCCGGCTTCGTAACCTCGCCGTGCGACCACGATAAAATGGTATCCGGCGAAGCCAGACTGATCCCGATCTTCGAGAAGATCCCCGTTTCGACTTCATCGGCAGTGTAAAGCGGCAGCATCTGTCTCTCCTGAATGGGTTGCGATGACGGACCTTGACGCATGGAAATTGACGGAGGCTACTCCATCAGCTTCACGTCCAGTCCGAGTCCTCGCAATTCATTGATGAACACGTGGAACGATTCGGGGATGCCGGGTATGGGTAGATTCTCCCCCTTCACAATCGCTTCATAGGTGCGCGCGCGGCCGTTCACGTCATCCGACTTCACCGTCAAAATCTCCTGCAGGATGTGGGCCGCCCCGTAGGCTTCCAGCGCCCAGACTTCCATCTCGCCGAATCGCTGGCCGCCGAATTGAGCCTTGCCGCCCAAAGGTTGCTGCGTGATGAGACTGTACGGGCCGATCGAACGGGCGTGAATCTTGTCGTCCACGAGATGCGAAAGCTTCATCATGTAAATATAACCGACGGTCGTTTCCTGCTCGAAAGGTTCGCCGGTACGTCCGTCGAACAGATACGTCTTTCCGTGAAGCGGCAATTCGGCTCGCGTCAACCAGTCGTCGAGATCGTGAATCTTGGCGCCGTCGAACACCGGCGTCGCGAAATATACTCCCAGACGATGGGCCGCCCAACCGAGCGTGGTCTCGAAAATCTGACCGATGTTCATGCGCGACGGCACGCTGAGCGGATTGAGAATGATGTCCACCGGCGTTCCATCGGAAAGAAACGGCATGTCCTCCAACGGCACGACCTTTCCGACCACGCCCTTGTTTCCGTGGCGGCCGGCCATCTTGTCCCCCACCGTGATCTTCCGCTTCTGGGCCACGTACACGCGAACGAGCTGGACGATGCCGGGCGGAAGCTCGTCGCCCACTTGAATGCGATACTTCTCGTTTTTGTACTCGTTTTGCGCCACGAACAGCCGGTCGTGATATTTCTCGAACGCCTGCTCGACCTGCTCGTTCACCGCCTCGTTGTCAGTCCACTCGTAGCGGGTTTCGACGGCGTCCAAATCGAGAGCCTTGAGCGCGGCCTCCGTGAACGCCACTCCCTCGGGAATCAATACCTGATTCAGCGTCTTGTCGCGAATCTCCTTGGTCTTGTGGCCGCGCAGGATGCCGTACAGCTCTTCCGCCACTACCCGCTTCAGGGAAACGATATTCTGTTGGAAGCGGAGTTCGAGTTCTTCCAGCGCCTTCTTGTCTTCGCGGCGGGTTTTCGCGTCCTTCTTCTTCCGGCTGAACAGCTTGGTGTTGATGACGATCCCGTACATGCCGGTGTGGGCCTTGAGGCTCGCGTCCTTCACGTCGCCTGCCTTGTCGCCGAAAATCGCCTTCAGAAGTTTGTCTTCCGGCGTCAAATCGGTCTCGCCTTTGGGAGTCACTTTGCCGACCAGGATGTCTCCCGGCCGCACGGTGGCGCCCACGCGAATAATACCGATCTCATCGAGATCCTTGACGGCATCCTCCGAGACGTTCGGGATTTCCCGCGTCAGTTCCTCCTCGCCGCGCTTCGTCTCGCGGACTTGAAGCTCGAGCTCTTCGATGTTGATCGAAGTGAAGATGTCGTCGTACACGATGCGCTCGGATACGATAATCGAATCTTCGAAGTTGTACCCCATCCACGGCATGAACGCCGCCAGCACGTTACGGCCCAGCGCCAAATCGCCCTTCTCGGTCGCGCAGCCGTCGGCCAGCACCTGCCCTTTCCTGATCTGCTCGCCCTCGGTGACGGCGGGTCGCTGATTGATGCAGGTGTCCTGATTCGTGCGAAAAAACTTCTTGAGTTTGTAGGTGAGCGCTTCGGGCGGCGCGTTCTCTTCTTCTCCGCCGCCGTTGCCGTCGTTCGGGCGAACTCGTGGACGGAACACAATCCGATTCGCATCCACGTATTCGACGATGCCGTCTTCCGGGGCCAGAATGAGCGTCCGCGAATCCTCGGCTGCCTTGCGTTCCATGCCCGTGCCGACGTACGGAGCCTGAGGCTGAACGAGCGGCACGGCCTGACGCTGCATGTTGGAACCCATCAACGCGCGGTTGGCGTCGTCGTGCTCAAGGAACGGTATAAGCGCCGCCGCCACCGAAACGATCTGCGACGGAGCCACGTCCATGTAGTCAATCTCATCGGGACCGTGAACCGGAAAATCGCTCCGGTGCCGGCACTTGATGCGATCCGTCTGAAATTCGCCGCGCGGATTGATCGGAGTGTTCGCTTGAGCGATGGCCACTCGATCCTCCTCGTCGGCCGACAAATACTCGATCTGCTTCGTGGCGCGTCCGCTCTTCACCACCCGGTAGGGCGTTTCGACGAAGCCCATGTCGTTGATCTTCGCAAAGGTGCACAGCGAAGAGATCAAACCGATGTTCGGACCTTCGGGAGTCTCGATCGGACAGAGCCGGCCGTAATGCGTGTAGTGAACGTCTCGCACCTCGAAACCCGCCCGCTCGCGCGTCAGACCGCCCGGACCGAGCGCCGACAGACGACGCTTGTGAGTCAGTTCCGTCAGCGGATTCACCTGATCCAGGAACTGCGAGAGCTGATTGGTTCCGAAAAACGTGTTGATGACGGACGAAATGGTTCGCACGTTGATGAGATCCTGCGGCGTCAGCGATTCGCTGTCGCGCAGGTTCATGCGCTCCTTGATCGTCCGCGCCATCCGCGAGAGCGCGACGCTGAACTGATTGGCAAGCTGCTCCCCGACCGTGCGAACGCGACGATTGCCCAGGTGGTCAATGTCATCCGGCGACTGCTTGCCGATCCGCAGCTTCAAGACGTGCTTGAGAATGGCGACGATGTCGTCCTCGGTCAGCACCGTCGTTTCCGGCGAGACGCTGAGATTGAGCTTGCTGTTGATGCGATACCGGCCGACGCCGCCCAGGTCGTAGCGCTTCTCGTCGAAAAAGAGCCGGTGCAGGAACTTACGGGCGGTCTCCATGTCGGGCGGCTCGCCGCTGCGCAGTTCGCGATAGATGACTTCCAACGCTTTGTCGGGCGAAGTGGACTTGTCTTTGTTGAGGGTGTTGCGCAGAATGTCATAGATCACGTCGCGCTTCTTCGTCCGCAAGAGCTCCACCGACTTGACCTTGGCGGCATGAAGACTGTCGTGCAGCTCTTCGGTCAGCTCGGCTCCCGCTTGCGCGAGGACCTCGCCCGTCGCCTCATTCACCACGTCCGCCGTAAGCGGCCGACCGAACTCTTTCTGGGCTTCCTTGCGACCCAGCGGCACTTCCTCAACGTAATCGAACAGCCGCAGAATGTCGCTGTCCGTAGCATGACCGAGCGCCCGCAAAAGCGTCGTGGCCGGGAATTTTTTCCGGCGGTCAATGTAGACGTAGAGTACGTCGTTGATGTCGGTCGTAAACTCGATCCACGATCCCCGGAACGGAATGATGCGCGCTGTGAAAATCTTCTTCCCGTTGGGATGAATGTCGTCGCTGAAGGAAACGCCGGGACTGCGGTGAAGCTGCGACACAATGACTCGCTCCGCACCGTTGATAATGAAGGTGCCGGAGGTGGTCATCAGCGGCAGGTTGCCGAGATAGACGTCGCTCTCGATCGTATTGTCGAAGCTGCCGCCTTCGCTGGCCTCGTCACGCGAAGACAGGCGAAGCTTGGCTTTCAGCGGGGCCTGAAACGTAACCCCGCGCTCACGGCACTCGTCTTCGTCGTACTTCGGCTCTTCAACGTAGTAGTCCACGAACTCGAGAATATGCGTTTCCCGGTTGTCAATGATCGGGAAGATGTTCTTGAAAACCGCCTGAAGTCCCTGCGATTTTCGCCGGGAAAGTTGGACATCCTTCTGCAGAAACTCGTCGAAGCTCCGAAGCTGCACTTCGAGCAGATCGGGCAGATCGAGAACCTCCGGGATCTTTGAAAAATTGATCCGCTGGATGGTCTTTCGCGTGTCGCGCAAGACGAATCTCCCTCACTAAGTGGACGGCTGACCGGCATGATCGGCCCAAACTCGCCCGCGCCAGAGCGCGCGGCAAGCCGGACCGCGGCACGCCAACAAACGCAAGATTGCCAAGTCCGTTCCGCAGTGATCGCAGACGGACTCGGCAACCCTGATGTTCTGTGCGGTAGGTGGAACGTGCAGTAGGATACTCACGTGCGCGATCATTTGATCTCGACCGTGGCTCCTTGCTCCTCTAACTTCGCCTTAATCTTCTCCGCTTCATCCTTCGGCACTCCTTCCTTCACGGGCTTGGGAGCACCGTCCACAAGGTCCTTGGCTTCCTTGAGACCCAGACCGGTCAACTCACGCACGACCTTGATGACCTGAATCTTCTTGTCGCCGATGGTCGCCAAAATCACGTCGAACTCGGTCTTCTCCTCTACGGCGGCGGCAGCCGGGCCGCCCGCCATCGCGGGCATCGCGCCCATCATCATCGGGGCGGCGGCGGTCAC